>JAISEB010000315.1 GCA_031264395.1 Treponema sp.
GGGGGGGGGGGGTAACTCTTTACTATATAAGGAATTAGCGCTACGCATAATCACCTCCAGTACAGGAATGTTATCATGTCCGCCAAGGCGGATCGCTGTTCAGCTTTTGCGTATGAATCCAGCATAGCGCGGGTTTTTGGAACAATCAAGTACGCGCGTCCAGGGCGACGTCATTTAACTTTCATGTTCCGGAAAACTGCCACGTTTTGGAAGAAATTATAACCGCGGAGGACGGGCAATGCGCAGAGCGCATTGCCTGAGAGTCACACGGAGTCAAGAAAGGATTTGTTTCGAAAACTCCACAAGCCAATCCCGCCGGGATTGGCTCAAACTCCGTGCAACTCCACGGTTTTTCTTTTTCTTCCCTATATTTCTTCAACTTCTTCGACTTCTTCGACCTCGCGGTAAATTCTTTCTTCAAAACATGCCGCCTTAAAGGGAATTTTGACACTGAAAAAAGTAAACACCGATGCCTTGGCGAAGCTGCGCTTCACCTTCGGCTGGGCGCGGCGGGGCGCGTATGCTTCATGCGGCGCGGACTTTGATGGTTACAGGAATTTGGCCAAAAGAAGTCTTCCGTAAAACGCCCTTTACGGCGATAATAGAAGGTATGCCGAAGAAAAAAACTTTTTTCTTGCCGGGGAGCATGGGACCGGCTCTTTTCCTTTTGATGCTCGCCGCCGTTTCGCTTCCCCTGACCGGGGAAGAGGTCGTTTTTGCCCCTTTTATCTCCCGGCTGGAAGCCGAGGTAAAGGGCAATCTCCTCCGCCTTTCCTGGCTTGATTCCCGGGACGCAAAGGGGCCCGTCTACATTTTCCGTTCGTTCCGCCCTTTCGCGGGCCCCGATGATCCGGCCCTCACGAGTCCCGTCACGGTGCCCTACGGCGCGCAGTCATGGGTGGACGAGATTGATCCCGCCGGAACCGTCTACTACTTTGCCGCCGCGAGCGATGAATCGGGACGGCGCTACGACATTTTTATACCGAACGGCAATATGGCCGTTCTGGACCCCGTAAACGGGTCACGTCCTCCCGATCCGGGGATCTCGGGCATTGAAGCCGGCGTAGAAGGAGAAAGGGTGATCCTTTCATGGCGCGCCGTTTCCGGCCGCGATACGATCCTCTACCGGAGTTCAAGGCCCCTGCGCGGCGCGGAGGATCTTCTGGACGCCCTTATCATCCGGACAGGACCCGTTTCCCCCTTTACCGATTTCCCCGTTCCCGGCATTCCCTCTTACTACGCGGTTGTTTTTGAAGATGAACTTGCCGAAGGCTCGGTGCGCCTGATCCCCGGCGGCAACGCCACGGCGGAAGCGGTGCGGATACAGCCGAAAACAGAAGGCGGCGCACAGGCCGGAATGCGCTCCATCCCCTTGCCCCTCATCTCCGTTACGGGCGCGGTAAAAAGCGCCGACGCGTCGGACGAACCGGGCGCGCCGGCCGCGGTCTCTCAGGAAGCGGCAAAGGCGGTCTCGGGCCTCACGGCGGAACGGAGCGTTCTTCCGCTCAAACGGCCGCGGGCCTTTAGGGAAGATTTGGAGGACCCCGCGGGAGGCGAAGAATCCGTGCTCCGCACAATAGTCCAGGGGCCTTTCACCGGCCGGAACTGGGAAGCCAGCAGGACTGAACTTGCCCGTTACCTTTCCATTCCCCGATCCGGCCTGCCTTTGGCCAGGGCTCATTTCTACCTTGGCCAGGCCTGGTATTTTTCCGGAAATTACCGCGAAGCCCTCATCGAATTCCTCGCGGTGCAGTCCCTGTATCCGCAGGAGGCAAACGAGTGGATAGAAGACACCCTCTCGCGCCTCATTAATTGACAAAGGGCCGGACCGCCGTTCCTCCCCAGCGCAAGCGGGTCTTGGGCATGAAATCCTCAATACGAATCATTCAAAAAGTTCTTTTGGATCAAGCTTTAATGCTTTTGAGATTTTTATAACGACGTCAATAGACGGGATCACCCTTTTGTTTTCAATATAATACAAATGACTATGTGAAATTCCTACAGCATTAGCCAAATTGAGCAAAGCAATCTTTTTTTCCAATCGTTTTTGACGGATTTTTTGTAAAATTTTTTCTGTTTCTTTTTCCATATGCCGCTTGACTCTAAATATAGAGCGTGGCTATAATAAGGACGACTCTAAATATAGAGTAATTTTTACTATCAAGGAATATTTTATGACGGAAGATGCTTTTCTCCAAAAAGTCCAATAGCGAAACGGAGGAATTTTTTACCCATCATGGCGAAAAAGAACGGCAGAATAACAGAGAAGGGCGCTTTGAAACATAAAGCGGAAGAATCATACAATCCCTTTGATGATGTTTTCTTTTGGATACGGTTGGCGTGTACGGATTTTTCTTCGGTTCTTTGTGGAGAAGGCACGAGGAAAGAACCGGATGCCCGGCGCGGCGAACGGCCGAAAAGATAGCGGCGGATTTGCCCGCCGGAAGCCGCATGGTGATCGTAACGTTTGAGTCTCCCAACGACAACCTTTCAGACTATATTATGGAAGAACTATCAGGGGCGCTTGTCGACAGCAAGATCGGGGTTGCCGACAGAAAAAATCTTGAGTATGTCTACAGGGAACTCGATTTTCAGATGCCGGGAGACGTGAGCGGCGAGAGCGCCCAATCTATCGGCAAATTCCTTGGAGCGCAGCTGGTCATTATTGGACAATTAACCGATGCCGGTGAATCGTACCGTTTCAGAACCAGCGCGATCCTGGTTGAAAAGGCAACCCGCGCCAGCATTCCCCGGTGAGTACGCAAAGGCAATCGCGGACTTTACTCAAGCCATTACAACAGACCCGAAACCGGGCGCGGCCTGTTTGCTGAATGGATTATACCGCGGCTATCAGGCTTGATCCCGACAACGCCGTGATTTACGTAGACAGCATCCATACAGCCGGAACGTTAGGCGCAATTGGCTGGTAAAATTTGGCCAAGCGTATA
>JAISEB010000325.1 GCA_031264395.1 Treponema sp.
CAAAGCGTGGTGACAAGCGGCGTCTACGAACGGTACTTTGAGCGGGACGGGAAGCGCTATCACCACATCCTTTCCAGTGCCGACGGCTATCCCGCCGGCGCGGGGCTTCTTTCCGTGACGATCACGGCGGATTCTTCCATGGACGCCGACGCCCTTTCAACCTCGGCCTTTGCCTTGGGCTGGGAAAAGGGAAGCGCCCTTGTGGAAGCCGTTCCCGGCGCGGGGGCCGTCTTTGTGTTTGAGGACCTCTCCGTGCGCTGCGCCGGGACCATACGTCCCGGGGGAACATCGGAAAACGCCGAAGGCGGAGTCGTCTTTACCCTGACGAACGGTAATTACAGGCTGGAATAGGCCCAACCGCCCGGCGCGGGACTTTCCCCCTGAAAAACCTGTCAGGACAAGTGAATCATGGAGATACGCGGTAGACACCGGGCCGGGATTCTGGAAGAACCCCGTTTCCCGCCTTTTCTACTTTATTTCAACCAGTTCCATTTCAAACACGAGGAAGCTGTTCGCGGGGATCACCCCGTTGCCCACTTCCCTGTTGCCGTAGGCCAGCTCCGGCGGAATGATGACAAGCCGTTTTTCGCCGGTTTTCATGTCGAGGACGGTTTCATCCCATCCCGCTATGACCCTGCCCACGCCCGCCTGAAATTCCAGCGGGCCGCCCTGTACATCGGAACTGTCGAACACGCTGCCGGAGAGGAGCATTCCTTTGTAGGATACCCGGACGGTTTTGCCCGCGGCCGGTTTGGCGCCGGTTCCTTCCTTCTGGATAATGTACCGTATTCCCGAAGAGGTGATCTTTGTGCCGGGGTACTTCGCGGTGATCCGGGCAATGTCCCGCTCCCGCTGGGCCCGTCCCGTTCCCGCAAGAAGGGCGTCAAAAGCGGCCTGATCTGCCTTAAAGGCGGAAGCCGCCGGGCCGTTGCGTATGATCGTTATTCTTTCGATACGGTCGCCCTGCCGGATGGCGTTTACCACATTCTGGCCTTCCGTTACACGGCCAAAGACGGTGTGCCTGCCGTCCAGATGGGGCTGGGCGCTGTGGGTAATGAAAAACTGGCTGCCGTTGGTTCCAGGCCCGGCGTTGGCCATGGAGAGCACTCCGGGGCCGTCGTGTTTGAGTCCCGGATCAAATTCATCGGGAAAACGGTAACCGGGCCCCCCCTGTCCGTTTCCCTGCGGATCTCCCCCCTGTATCATGAAGTTGGAGATTACCCGGTGAAAGGTAAGGCCGTTGTAGTAGGGTTTCCCCTGGGTAACGTTCATCTTGCCTTCGGCAAGGGCGGCAAAGTTGCAGACGGTAAGGGGGGTTTTCTGGAATTCCAGACGGACCACTATGTCGCCGCGGTTTGTGGTGATTCTGGCAAAAAGGCCGTTTCCCAGGGCGGCGTCGCCGGGGGCGGGAAAGGCCGGTTCGGCCAGCAGAACGAAAAGAATGCCGCCCATGGCGGCGGATAATGAAAATGGAGAAATTATACGCATGTGGAAATCATAGCACAACGGTAGTATTATTGAAAGATGAATATCTCCGAAATACAGGATGAACTGCTCCGCTCGGAGTATCCCTATCTTCTTCCCGATCACGATCCCGATATAGAGCGGTACTATTACCTCCGTTCAACCGGCCAGCCGGAGGACGCCCTTCGTATATTTCAATCGCGCCTTAAGGTCCGTTATCCCAATGATGAATTCCGCACCGCCCTGCTTCGAAGCTACCGGAGCCGTGATCCGGCGTTCCGCCTGCTCATGTCGTCGGCGTACCGCACACTGGGGGAACATTCGCTGGAACGGGTCAGGCGGGCCATCAATTACATTACGGAAAAAGCGGATCACTACAACAGGCGGGATGTCTATTCAACCATACGGGCCGCGGAAGATATTATGAAGCTTTTGCCGCCCGACCGCTTTGAGGCGGTTGCGGGCATTGAACGTTTTCTTCGTTATGCGCAGGCCATGGATTTCAAGGTAAAGTCCATGGTGAAGGCGGTTGAACTTATCCGCGCCTATCTTACCCAGTCCCTTTCCGTGGCGGAAAATGAAAAACGCCGCCGGGAACGGAGGCGGCTCAGGGAAGAAGAGGCGAACAGGCGTACCATGCTCCGCTTCGGCGGGCCTGTGATTGATTTTTCATCGGTGGTTTTTTCTTCCGCGGATCTTTTCCGCATTGAAATTCCGGGAAATATCACCCGCATCGAGGATCAGATCCTTGCCTTCTGCGTCAAATACTGGAACCTTGTTGATGATTCCGCGTTTGAGCGCATTCTCTTTCTCTATTCCCGCAAGTACGGGACCAAACATTACGATGTCTTTCTTGCCATACGCCGCAGCAGAATGGCAAAGCGGCGTGACGACGAGATCCTTTCGGCGGTCATGTCCGCCCTGGTGTCGGGCTACTACTATTCCATACGCGGCGACCGTTATCTGCAGATACGCTGGAACATCATCAAGGCGCAGATGAATTCCCCGGACGCTTTTTTCGCCTTGTCCGTTCCCGGCTCCGGAAGCGCAAAAACGGCGGAAGGCCCTAAAACCGCCGAAAGCGCCGGAACGGGGGATTCGCGGAAACCGGAAAACGCTGAAAGTGAAGCTCCCGCCCGCCGGAGCGCCCGCGCCGGGACGCCCGCGCCCTCAGGCGGGAGGAAGCCACCCCGTAAACGGAAGCCGGCGCGGAAAAAAGCTGGAAAAAGGCCCGCCGCCATACGGCCGGAAAAAGCGCCCGCCGCAAAACGGCCGGCGGAAACCGGACGGGACCGGGAAATACGGGAGATACCGGCAAGGCGGCGGCACAAATTCAGGGCCGTCCCCTTTCCCGCGAGCGGCTCCGTTTCGGATCGTCTGCAGGAGCTTTCCGGCCGGTCATACGATCTTTACCGGGAACGCTTTCTTTCCCATGTCCGGCCTTCAATACGGAAAACGCTTGCCGCCGGCCGGGGAATTTTCTTCAATCCTCCCGAAAAGGCCGAAAATCTTGTCTTTAGTTTTCTTAACGAACACTATTCAGATCCGTACATGAACTGGGCGGAAAGCGGGGAACGAAAGACGCTGGAGGAAATGGGCTTTGATATTCCCTCGCTGTATCCTGTTATTGACGAATGTTACCACGGGCTGGCATAGGGGAAGGGGATAGAGGCCCGCCCGGCGCACCACCGTACACCCGGCGTGGCCGGACCCCGGGCCGTTAAACTTTTACCCGCCCCCGGAAACTGCGGGACAGGGTGAGCCTGTCGGCGTATTCCAGATCGCCGCCCACGGGAAGCCCCGAGGCAAGGCGGGTCACCTCAACCTGGGCGGGCCCTCTTTCGGCGTCCTTCATGTCCTCGACAAGTTTTTGCAGGTACAGGGCGGTGGTGTCCCCTTCGACGGTAGGATTAAGGGCAAGGATCAGTTCCCGCACTTCGCCGCCGCGCAGCCGTTCAAGAAGACGGCCTATGGCGAGATTGCCGGGGCCTATGCCCTCCAGCGGGGCGATAAGGCCGCCCAGCACATGGAACAGCCCGCGGAATTCGCGCGACTCCTCAATAACAGGAACGTCCTGGGCCCGTTCGACAACGCAGATAATGGAACGGTCCCTTCCGGGATCGGCGCAGACGGGGCAAGGATCGGTTTCGGTAAAACTCCCGCAGGCCGAACAGCGGCGTATTGCCCCGTGAAGCCCCGACAGTTCATCGGCCAGCGTGCGGGCATAAACGGGATCGCCTTCAAGAATATGATAAACCAGCCGTCCGGCGGTTTTTTTGCCTATGCCCGGCAGCCGGGAAAAAAGGGCGGTGAGCCTGTCAAGGGCGTTCACATGATCCCCATGCCCGGAAAACCGCTCAGGCCCGGAATGTCCATACCGCCGGCCAGCGACCCCAGTTCGCGGCTTAGCGCCTCCCGCGCCTTTACGCCCGCGTCCGTAAAAGCCGCGGTTACAAGGTCCTCAAGCATTTCGGTATCGCGGTTTTCAACCGCCTCCGGGGCTATGCGCACATCGACGACTTCCATCTTTCCGTTCATGTCTACTTCTACCATGCTGCCTCCGGCAGACCCGGTAACGGTAATGGCGGCGAGTTTTTCCTGTATGTCTCCCATCTGCTCCCGGAATTTCTGGGCGTTTTTTAAAATCTCAAAGGGATTGATGTTCATTGTCCGCCCCCTGTCCGGCGATGATGGTTCCGCCGAAAATATCGAGCACCCGTTTTGCCTGCGGCGGAATGGCCTGTCCGGCGGGGGAAGCGGGGGGAATCCCGGCCGTCCCGGCGGCGTCAGGCGCGGCCCCCCGAAGCCCGCCGGCCCGGCTCCAGACGGGGACGTCGTCTTCATCCTCCCGGCCGGCCTGTTCCCCGGCCCGGGTGCTTTCGCGCGCGGCCATGTACTGCTTGAAGTTTTCCTCAAAGGACACTTCGCCTTCCGTTCCTGTTTCCCCGGGCAAAGGCGGGTTTTGTCCCGCAGTCTCCCCCGCGCCGGCGGATTTTTCAGGAAAGGCTGCAGGACGGGCCGCCATGTCTTTTAGCCCAAGGGCCGTTCTTGCCTCTTCCACCGCGGCCTTAAGTTCCGGCGGGGGAATCCAGCGATCCAGCCAGGACAGTTTGGAGATCACCGTTTCCAGCTCGAAACGGGGCGATACGGAATACCGTATGTCCCGGTAACAGGCCAAAAGCAGTTCCAGCGCCCGTTCCAGCCGGACCGAATCGAATTTTTCCCTGGCCTTTGCGGAAAAACGGCCGGGACTGTATCCAAGAAGGGATTCGCGGGTAATGCCGTTTTTAAGAAGCAAAAGGCTCCGGTAATACCCGGCAAGATCCACGATGAATTGTTCAACCGCTACCCCGGAATCGAGAATATCGTCTATAAGGGAAAAACAGAGGGACGTGTTGTTGTCCGCCGAAGCCTCCGCCAGTGCGTTAAGCTGTTCAAGCCCCAGAAGGCCCAGTTTCTTTCTGATTACCTCGCTGCGTATGTGGCCTTCGGAGAACGAAACGACCTGATCAAAGAGGGTAAAGGCGTCCCGCAGGCTTCCGGTCGATTCGCGGGCAATCCAGAACAGCGCCTCATCTTCGGCCTTTATATTTATTTCGTTTGAAACATCTCTTAATATATCCCTGATGGTTTCAACAGGAATAAGCCTGAAATTGAACTGCTGGCAGCGGCTCTTTATTGTCGCGGGAACCTTGTGCAGTTCCGTGGTTGCAAAAATGAAGACAATGTAGTGAGGCGGCTCCTCAATGGTTTTAAGAAGGGCGTTAAAGGCGTTTGTGGAGAGCATGTGGACTTCGTCTATGATGTAGATCTTGTACCGTCCCGCCGTGGGCGGAAAAAGGATTTCATCCTTGATCTGCCGTACATCGTTGACAGACGTGTTGGACGCCCCGTCTATTTCGATGACATCCATGCTGGTTCCCGCCCGTATTTCCCGGCAATTGGCGCATTCGCCGCAGGGAACCGCCGCCGGTCCCTTTTCGCAGTTGAGGGACCGCGCAAGAATGCGGGCGGCGCTGGTTTTACCGCAGCCCCGGGGGCCCGAAAAAAGATACGCGTGGGCAATCTGCCCGCTTTCCAGGGAATTTTTGAGCGTGGAAACCACGAATTCCTGGCCCGCAAGCTCGTCGAAGGTTTTTGGCCTCCGTTTGGTTGCGGTTACCTCATACGACATGGCACAAGTATAACGGAAAAACCGGCTGTTTGGAAAGGGATACGCGGTTCCGGCAGGGCATCGGCGTTTACTTTTTTATCTGGTACATACCGTCAAATTAATGGTATATACGTGTTGCGCCAAAATAAAATCCAAGTGAAAAAAGTGTGCGCCACAATTAAGAAATCTAGCCGAACCGCTCAAGCGGTTTCTCCTGTGATACCCCTTTGTGCGGCCAATTTCAAGAGCCGCTCCCGCGCTTCATCCATCTCCCGCTTGAGGGCCACCGGGTTGAACAGCGCCCGCCG
>JAISEB010000098.1 GCA_031264395.1 Treponema sp.
GTGTTGGTCTGTGTCTGTCCGCGGTGGTTTTGAATTCGGAATTACTGGCGGGTAACGCGGGGGCGGTTGACTTCATTCCGCCCGGTGGGTTATTATGGGGGAAGTTGCGGATAAGGCAGTTTGACGGGCGATTAACTCAGCGGGAGAGTGCTACCTTCACACGGTAGAAGTCACTGGTTCAAATCCAGTATCGCCCATGGCTAATTCGTTGTATTATAAAGAATTACAGGGACTCCCGGCAATTTTTTCATGTCCTTCCGAAGAGTTCCGCTTGCCCGTCTTGTTTCAAGCGTTTTAGCGCGTGGTTTCCGTTTATGAAACGGCCTTGTGAGGGCGCGTCTGCTCCAGCTCAAGGGGGATGAAAATGTTGAAGACGGTTCCTTTTCCCTGTTCGGTCTGCAGTTTGATGGAGCCGCGCAGATCGCCAATCCGTTCCTTGACAAGGTTAAGCCCTATGCCGCGGCCGGCGTGAAGATCCGCCTCATCGGCCGTGCTGAACCCGGGGGCGAAGATCATTTGCAGGAGGCGGTTTTTGCCCAGGGACTCGTCCGCATCCTTGACCATATTAAGGCTTTGGGCCTTCTTCCGGATCTTCTCAAAATCAAGGCCGCCGCCGTCGTCGCCGAGTTTTATGTGAATTTTATTGTCCTTGTACTTTATGGAAAGCCGTATGCTTCCCTCGGCGTTTTTGCCTCTGGAACTTCTTTCGCCGGGAGGCTCAATGCCGTGGTACACGGAATTTCGCACCAGCTGGGTAAGCACTTCTTTTATGACCCGCCGGGGGCCGTATTCCAGAACAATCCCGTCAAGCTCTTCCACAACAAATTTGACCCGCTTGTTCAGCGCCGCGGAAGCCTTCTCGCAGGCCTTTGTAAGGGTCTCCACAAGGACATACCGGTCCGGCCTCCGGCTTTCGCCAAGCCCTGTCTTGAAGGCGCGAATTTTGTCGATGGTCTCGCGGAATCTGTCCTTTTCCTTCATGAGCTTTTCAAGCTCCACGGTGACATGCAGGATTTCCTCAAAGGAAACATCGTCCTTGTCGCGCATGACCTTTATTTTCGATTCAAGTTCATGCAGCTTGCCGCTGAAATTTTCCAGCCCCAGGATAAGCGCGTTTGATTTAACCGCGTGAACGGACTGATAAATGTCTATCATCGCCTCATGGGCGGAGAGCTTCCTGTTTTTCAGCACGTCGTTGATGCGTTCAAACTCGTATTCGGTATCTTCGATAAAATCGCCGAAGACCCTGGGTTCCACCTGTATGACCTCAAAGAGCGAACGCATTTCCGTTTCACGCTTAAGCTCTTCCTCGTCAAGCCGCTTCCGCAGCTGTTTTTCCGCGGTAACGTCCTCGAGGGTTCCAAGGATAAAGAACTCGCCGCCGCCCCGGTCCACCACGGCAAAGCTGCTGCGGAGGGTTTTTTCGGCGCCGTCTATCCCGTTCACATAGGCAAACTCGGAAATGGGGTTTATTTCTTCCAGCATCTTCGCGTCAAAGGAACGGTTCAATATCATGGTAAAGTAGTCTTCCAGCGTGTCCCTTTCCTTCGCCGTAATCGAGGCCGAAAGAATATCGGAGAATTTTTTTCCCTGCAGTTCATCCAGGGACAGAACGTCTTCCATGGCTTTTGAATAGGCCGGCTGTATGAGGTAGCCGCCGTCCATAAGAAAGAGGCCAACCTTGAGGTTGTCCTTCATGGCGGTAATCTCGTCCCTTTCGGTTTTTAATTCCTTTGTAAGCTGTTTGACCCAGCGGTCCTTGAGCACCCGTATCCGTTCGTAAACAATGGTCAGCACAAGAACAAGGATATACACGGCGATGATGCGCAGGGCTATGAGAGGGGTGTAATCGAATCCCGCAAGGCCGGGAACAAAGGAGGCCGCCGCGATTCCCCCAAAAAGCAGGACCGAAAGGATGAGGCCGGCTTTCATCCCCAGAATAAAAATGGCCAGCATGGGATACGCGTATATCCACAATCCGGCAAAGCCCTGCTCGCCGCCGCCTATGACAAGGAAGGCGCAGAGCACGCAGAAGGGCGCCATGGGAATAAGGGCCGACACGATAAAGGGGACTTTTGTCCTGAGAAGAAAGATGACGGTAACACAGGCAAGCCCAAGGGCAATATCAAGGGCGCCCCGCACCAGGTTGCCCTCAAGCATAACGCTGATTCCGAAACTGAGAAGAAAAGACGCCCCAAAAACAAGCGCCACGTTGTAGATGACGTAGCGCAGCATATCTTCCAATACCGCCTCGGCGCGGGGATTCTCGAATTTACCGCTTGTAAGAAGGCGTAATATCTGGTCGCTTTTTTTTATCATGGATAAGCGCCTCCCCTGACCGCCTCAATGGCGATGGAGAGCGTAAAGGCGCTGTCATCAAAAATGGTAAAGGGAATGCAGATGATCCGCGCCTGGGAATTGGGCCACTTGATGGAGTGTTCCTTTCCTTCCACGATGGTGGGCAGGGAGATGACCAGCCGGAACGTTTCTTCCAGCCCCTTCTTGGCGTTTCCCGCGATAATGTTGACAATTTCCCCTATGGCGTCCACCACCTCGGAGTCAAGCTCCGTATGGCTGGAACCGGTGAGGATGGCCGTAAGCTTCATCGCCAGTTCCTTTTTCATGGAAATAACGACCGCCCCCCGGGCTTCTCCCGTAAGGCCGATTACCGCCGAAATATCCCATTCATTGACGGTATTCGTCTCCGCAAAATACGGACGATTCTCCTTGAGTTCGGCCCCCACGAATTCCCTGAACACATTCTTGCACACATCTATAAACGGTTGTATATACTTTTCCATGACCTCCCCCTATATCGTAATCTTGGACATCTTTTCCATGAAAATTTTTTCGCTGACGGGCTTGATGATGTAATCGGTAGCGCCGTTTTTCAGCGCCTCGATAACATTGTACTTGGCCGCCTCGCTTGTCACCATGATGATGGGCAGATTCTTATACTGTTCCATGGCGCGCACCTGTTTCAAAAAATCAATACCGGAAAGTTCCGGCATGTTCCAGTCAAGCAGCACCAGGTGCACCTGATTGGCCTCAAGCACATTCAGCGCGTCCCTGCCGTTTCCCGCCTCCAGAAACTGACAGAGTATCTTCAGCTGGGAAAAAGTATTCTTCACAATATTACGCATGATGCGTGAATCGTCTACAACCAAAACCGTCTTCATCCCGACTACTCCCTCCTTCGCAGATCCTGCGTATA
>JAISEB010000138.1 GCA_031264395.1 Treponema sp.
GTGTTCACCGATTTTCTTGACGCGAATCTCGAGGTATACAGGCTGAACAAAACAGAGGAGTTTCAATGACGGATACACAGGCGTTAAAGCTGGATGCGTTAGTTCCTTCCCGTTCCGAAGTAAAGGCGGAAGACACTTGGGATCTTTCATCGCTTTTCAGGGATGATGAAGAATGGCGGGCGGGCCTTGCCCTCTACGAAAAAACGGCGGAACGGATTTCCTCTTTCCGCGGCACGCTTGGAAAATCGGCGGAGGCGCTCGCGGACTATCTTGATTTCACAAAGGATCTCCGTATTCTGGGTGAAAGGCTTGGGGTTTACAGCGGCCTGCGCCAGAGTGAAGACGAAGGCTCAGGCGAGGCGCGGACCATGACGGGAAAATTCACCATGGCCGCGGCGAAAACGGAGGCGGCCTCTTCCTGGGAAAATCCTGAAATACTGGCAATCCCGGGCGGTGATATGCAGCGCTTTCTTGAACATCCCCGCATCGCCGAATACCGCGTGTACCTGGAGCGCATACTCCGCTTCAAACCCCACATACTCGCCGAAGGGGAAGAGCGGATCACCGCCCTCCACGCGGAAGGAGAAGGGACGCTGCACGATGTTTTTTCGGTACTGACCAACGTGGACATGAATTTCGGAAGCCTCGACACTCCCGCAGGAAAGCGGCCCCTTACCCAGTCGACATGGTCCACCTTCATGGAAAGTCCCGATCGCGATCTCCGCCGCCGCGCGTACAATCTTTTTTACGGAACCTTCGACGCCCATAAAAACACGCTGGCGGGCCTTTACGCCGGATCGGTCAAGCAGGACGTGGTACACGCGAGGATACGGAACTTTCCCTCGGCGCGTGCGGCGTCCCTGTTTCCCGACAACGTAAACGAGGCGGTATACGACAACCTCATCGCATCGGTAAGCGAAAACCTGTCTCCCCTTCACCGTTACTACAGTCTCAGGAAAAAAATTCTGGGCCTTGACGAATTCCGCCATTACGATGTCTACGCGCCGCTGGTCAAGGACACGGCAAAACACGCCACATGGGAAGAGGCGGTGGATCTTGTTTCAGGCGCCCTCCAGCCGCTGGGAGGCGAGTATGTGGAAACACTCCGCTCAGGGCTGCTCGGCCGCTGGGCGGACCGTTACGAAAACAGGGGAAAACGTTCGGGGGCGTTTTCCTCGGGAAGCTACACCGGCCTTCCCTACATACTGATGAATTACAGGGACGACAGCATACGGGACGTATTCACCATGGCCCATGAAGGCGGACATTCAATGCATTCCCTTTATTCGGCGAAATCAAATCCCTTCATGCACTACGACTACACGATCTTCGAGGCCGAAGTCGCAAGCACCTTTAACGAGGAACTGCTTTTCAGGCATCTTGTCAAAAACGCAGAGTCGGCGCGTATGAAGAAATGGCTCCTCTCAAGGCGGGCCGATGAAATTCTTGCTACCCTGTACCGCCAGACGATGTTTGCCGAATATGAAAAGATCACCCATGAACTTGAAGAAGGCGGCACTCCGCTCACCGTGGACGTGCTCAGGGGCGAATACCGGAAACTCCTTTGCAAATATTTCGGAAGCGAAATACGGCTGGAAGAGACAAGCGATCTTGAAGGGCTGCGCATTCCGCATTTTTACCGCGCCTTCTATGTGTACAAATACGCGACAGGCATTTCCGCCGCCCTTGCCCTTGCCGAACGGGTCGTACAGGGCGGGAAAAAAGAACGCGGCGATTATTTCAGCTTCCTTGCATCAGGGGGTTCGCGCTTTCCCATGGAATCGCTTAAAATCGCGGGAGTGGACATGTCGTCTCCTGAGCCTGTAGAGGCGGCGTGTAAAACATTCGGCCGCCTTGTCGGGGAACTTGAAACGCTGCCGGAGGAGTGCCCATGATTCCGTTACAAAAAGCAGAGGAGATGACAAGGGATTCTCTTGCCTCCTATATTGATCAGTCTGTCCTCAAGCCCGAGTTTACCCAGGGGGAAATACGCCGTTACATACAGGAAGGGATTGACTTCAAATGCAAAACGGTCTGCGTCAATCCTTCATCCCTTCCCGTTGCCCGTGAGCTGTGCAGGGGAAAGGGAACGGGAATATGCGTCGTATGCGATTTTCCCTTTGGACAGAGTTCCACCGAATCAAAGGTTGCACAGGCGGAGTTCATCCTTAAAGACGGCGGCGTAGAAGATCTTGACGCCGTCCTTAATTACGGATGGATGCGAAGCGGCCTTTGGGACAGGACAGGCGCCGAAATCGAGGCGCTCGCGCGGTGCTGCCGCGTTCACGGCGCGATCCTCAAGGTCATTCTTGAAACCGACGCGCTGACAATGGAAGAGACGGCGCGGGCCGTCGAAACGGCCTGTACCGCGGGGGCCGGTTTTGTAAAAACCTCCACGGGCTTTTTTTCAGGCGGAAATTCACGGGGAGCGTCTCCCGACGTCATTGCCGTGATGATGGAAGCGGCAAAGGGCCGCTGCAAGGTAAAGGGGGCGGGAGGCGTCAGAACGCAGGAGCATTTTTTCCGTCTCATCAACATGGGCATAGACCGCATGGGCATAGGCTACAAATCAACGCCGGTGGCGCTGGGCGCGGGGGCTCTCGACTAAACAGGGCCTTCACGCTATACTGGACTCGTTTGGCAACCCGGCTGGAGCGAACCTTCGATTCGATGGACAAGCTCCTGGAAAAACCGGTTTCAAATAAAATTTTTCAAGCGAGGTATGCATGATTCGGGGCGGAGATATAGTCAAGGGGAGCTGCCTCCTGCAGAAAGGCCAGCCCTACCTTGTCGTCGAAAGGGAATTCCACAATCCGGGAAAGGGAACCGCCATTGCCCGGATAAAAATGAAGAGCATCAAGGACGGTTCCGTACTGAGCCTGACCATTCCGACCCAGCAGGAAATCGAGGACGCCCAGGTGGATACCCACCCCTGCCAGTATCAATACGCGGATCAGGACAATTACCATTTCATGGACAACGAATCCTATGAACAGTACGAGGTGCCTGTCACCGAAATGCCGGACAAAAAGTTCTACCTTAAGGAAGGGGACGTCTACGAACTTACCATCTGGGAAGGAAGAGTTATCGACATCAAGATCCCCTACAAGGTAACCTTCACCGTCGCGGAAAGCGAAAACTACATCAAGGGCGACACCGTCTCGGGGGCGACCAAACCCGTTACTACCGAAACGGGCCTGACCGTGCGGGTGCCCCTCTTTATCAAGCAGGGTGAAAAGATCCTTGTGAACACCGAAACCAACGAATACGTCGAACGGGTAAACAGCTGACAGGGGCCGAACGCCGTATTGTTGAATCCCGCATATCAAAAACGGTCTCCTTTACATTTCGCGGCATTGATTTTTCCTTCGCGCTTTCCCACGGCCTTTTCAGCTCAAACGGCATAGACGGCGGAACACGGTTTCTCTTAAAAGTTCTTTCCGGCATCTGGGATGAAGGCGGCCCCCTGCCCCGCGCCGTACTTGACGCGGGATGCGGCGCGGGGATCATGGCGGTATGCGCGGCGGGGGCCCTTGGCCGTCTGTACACCGAACGCGCGGCGGCTTTTCACGTGCGCGCCCAGGACAGGGACGAACTTGCAAGGCTCTTCACCGCATACAACGCCGCGCAAAACGGCATTGCTCCGGAAAATCTTTCCGCCTGCACGGAACCGCTCCTTGAAGGCCCTCCGGGGGCAAAGTGGGATCTTGTCCTTTCAAACGTCCCCGCCAAGGCGGGGCTTCCGGTACTGGAAGATTTTATCCGCCGCCTCGGGGGGCTGCTTGCCCCGGGCGGAAGGGCTGTCCTGGTTGTGGTACACACCCTTGCAGATCTTTTCAGGCGCCGCCTCCTCGAAACGGGGGGAAAGCCAAGCCGGGAAGAACAGGGCGGCGGGTATTCGGTGTTTGTGTACGAAAGCGGGCCGGGCATCCCGGCCGCGGACACCGCAGACGGCGGCCTTTTCGCCCCGCGTCCGGCGTACATGCGGGCGGGATGCGATCTGGAACTGGAGGGAACGGCGCTGCATATAGATACGGTCTACGGGGCAAGCGGATTCGACAATCCCGGGGGAGCCGTTCTGGCGGCGGTAAAACTGGCCGGGAGGCTTCCCCCGGCGCTTCCGGGGCGCGGGAAGAAGGCGCTTGTACACGAAGGCGGGCAGGGGTGGTTTCCGGCATGGCTGATCCGCGCCTGGAACCTGCCGCCTCATGCGCTTGTCCTTTCCGGAAGGAACATACTCGCCCTCATGGCCGCCGCGCACAATACCGGCGTCACCTCCGTTATTCCGGCGGCGGAACTCTTTTCCGAAGAACAGTTTGGGGACTTTTTTCCCGGCGGAAATTCGCGGGCGGAAAAAACGCCCTTTGATTTTATCGCCGCGTTTCCCGAATATATTCCCGGTCCCGGAAGGCACGAGGCGCTGTGGGAAGGGATCTCCCTGCTGCTTGCCGAAGGCGGCCTGGCGCTTGTCTCATTTTCGTCCGGGGAAGCCGAACGCTTCGACAGGAAAAAACCTGCGGGCTTTACGCGGAAAGGAGATCTGAAAAGGGACGGCTTCAGGGCCCTTGCGTACGGCCGCCGGCCGGCGGTTAGCCGGTAACCGGCCGGGTTAATGAACAAGTCCAACAGGCGTTAACTTCGGCGCCCGGCGCTCCAGTTCCGGCTTCTCCAAAAGCCCAAAAAGAAGTATACTTAAGAACAGGAGTTACATATGGAGACGGCGCAAACCGCAGGCGAGGG
>JAISEB010000246.1 GCA_031264395.1 Treponema sp.
TCTTTGGCCTGGCCGAGGAGGTAGCCGATGCCCATGCGGCCGCCGTAGGATTCGCCGATGAGAAGCATGACAAGGCCCATGGCGACGCCGGTTTTGAGGCTCATGATGATGGAGCCGAACGCGTGCCAGAAGTAGACTTTACGGAGCAGCGTGAACTCGCTCGCGCCGAAGACCCGCGCCGACGCGAGGTAGCGGGGGTCGGTGTCTTTGATGCCCTGGTAGGTGTTGAACAGCACGGGGTAAAAGATACCGATGAACATGACACCCCGCCATGCGAAGTCTTGACTCGTTATAAGAATTATTATATAATTCCTATCGGAATAATATGAAATACTTATAGGAGCAGAGACATGAAAATCACAACGGAAGTAACGCCACTCAGGAAAAGCTTCAGGCTGTTTTCCATCGTGTTTTTTTCCATTATCATCGCGGGCGGGGCGGCGGCGTTTGTCTTTGCCATGTTGCGTGTCCGCGATAAAGCGGCCGGTCAGGAACTCAACCTGCTTGCGGAACAGATAAACCTTCGTCTTTCCGACGCGATCAACAGGGAGTTGAGCATTGTCCGCAAGGCGGCCGCTACGCTGGCTGTCAAGCGCTATTTCCTCGACCCGGAAAACGCGGAATTTGCCGCGGCGGCGCTTGAGGAATTTGAAGCGGCCCGCGATCAATTTGAGAGTACCGTTTTTTACTGGATAAATGACATCGACAAAAAATTTTACGCCGACGGGGTCTTTGAGTATGTAATCGATCCCAACGAGGACAAAGAGGAATATTGGTACAACGAAACCAAATTTCTGGGAACGTCGCATACCTTCGATATCCACTACAATTCCAAACTTGACGCGCTTAAACTATGGGTGAACGCGCCGGTCTTTCATGAAGGCAGGACAGTCGGCATAGTGGGCGCCGGAATCGATCTGGCCGGTTTTATGCAATCCATGTTTGACGAAGTCCCGCCAAACGTCGATCTCTACATCATCAATTCAAGAACGGAGATAACCGTCGCCCGTGACAGTTCCCTCGTAACAAACAAGGTCCGCCTTTCTCTGCTGCTGGACGAAACGGCCGTAGAGGTTATTACCGGGGCTTTACGGCTTAAAGCTTCGGAACGCCGGATCGTTACGGAGGGCGGCCGCAAATACCTTGGGGCGAGCGCGCCGCTTTTGGGCTGGTACATTATCGGCATTATGCCTGTGAATTTTTCCATGATATTTGATCCGATAATAACCATCATCATCGCTGTTATCCTTATACTGCTGCTGCTGATATTTATCGGATGCAATGTATTTGTTACCGTCATCAGCGGCAAGGCCGAGGAACAGACCAGGGCGCACGCCGCGGCAAAAGCGGCGAACGAGGCCAAAAGCGTGTTCCTTGCCAACATGAGCCACGAAATCCGCACGCCGATGAACGCGATTATCGGCATGGCGGATCTTCTGCTGCGTGACAACCTGCCTTCCGATGCCGGCAGAAAGGCGTGGAACATTAAGAACGCCGGTGAAAACCTCCTTACCGTCATCAACGACATTTTGGATCTTTCCAAAATTGAATCGGGACGGCTTGAGATCATTCCGGCGGAATACCTTTTAAGCTCGGTTCTCTACGACACGGCCACAATCATCAGGGTAAAACTCGCGGAAAAACCGCTGCGCTTTTCCATAAAAATCAAAGGCCCGATTCCTCCCGACAAGCTTGAGGGCGACGTGGTACGCCTGCGTCAGGTGCTGCTCAACCTGCTTTCCAACGCGGTCAAGTACACTCATAAAGGTTCCGTAACGTTTACCGTGGAGGGAAAGGTTCTGGGAGAAAACATAACGCTCTTTTTCACGGTACGCGATACGGGCATCGGCATAGCGCCCGCGGATATGGGCAAGCTCTTCGGACAATTCTCTCAGGTTGATACACACAGGAACCGCGGCATAGAGGGAACGGGGCTGGGACTTGCCATTTCCCGCAACCTCTGCCGGTTAATGGGCGGGGACGTCACCGTGGAAAGCGAATACGGCAAGGGAAGCACGTTCACCGCCGTTGTTGTACAAAAGGTACTTGACCCCGCGCCGCTCAACGCCGCCTTTGTCGCGCCGGGTTTTGCCGCGCCGGGGTCCGCGGCCAACAAGGCGGAGGCGCTGTTTACCGCTCCCGGGGCGCGGGTTCTTGTCGTGGACGACATTGCCGCGAATCTGGAAGTGGCGTCGGGACTGCTTGCCCCCTACTCCATGAAAGTTGATTCCTGCGCTTCGGGCGCGCAGGCGCTTCATCTGGCAAAACAACGACCCTACGACATTATTTTTATGGATCACATGATGCCCGGCATGGACGGAATTGAGGTGACGGCGGCGATACGGGAATTTAACAAAACCGTTCCGATAATAGCCCTTACCGCCAACGCGGTTTCCGGCATGAGGGAATTGTTTCTCGAAAAAGGTTTTAATGATTTTCTTTCTAAACCGATTGAAATCGCCAAGCTGGACGCGCTTGTGGCAAAGTGGCTTCCGGCGGATAAAAAATTCAAAGCCGGCGGACAGCTCAAACGCGAAACATTTAAGGGCGGCGCGGACATTACGCTGCCCGGCGTGGATGTAGAGCGGGGGATCAACAATGTGGGCGGAAAGGCCGAGGAATACAGAAAATTTCTTGCCGTGTTTTTAAAGGACGCGAAAGCCCGGCTTGCGTTCTTTGGAGGATTAAGGCCCGGTGGCGAGACGCGCCTCTTTGTGACCCAGGTCCACGCCCTGAAAAGCGCGCTTGCCACAATGGGCGCGGGTGATCTCTCGGCGGCGGCAGCGGAACTGGAAGAAGCGGGGAAACGCGCGGACACCGGGACAATAGCGAAAAAACTGCCTGCCTTCATCGTGAACCTGAAAACGCTCTGCGCGGCGATTGCCGGGGCCTTGACCAATACGGCCGCAAAGAACGTTGCGCCTCACGCGGACGGGAACGCGGACGCCGCTTCTCCGGCCGCGCTTAAAAAACCTTTAACGGCTCTTAAGCCCGCCCTTGAGTCAAAAGACATTGAGTCAATCGACCGTTTATTGAACGAGCTTGAAAAGCTGTCTTTAGGCGGACAAGCGCGCGAACGTTTTGAAAAAATATCGGACCACGTTTTATCGGGCGACTACGATCTTGCCGTCAATGTGCTCAACGGGTTCTTTCAGGGAGATCCATAAATGGAAAAAGCGGTGATTTTTTTAGTTGACGACAACCCGGCGAACCTTCGGGCGGGAAAAAGCGCTTTGACGGAAAACTACGCCGTATACACGGCGGCGGGCGCCGCGCGGATGTTCGATCTCCTGGCGGAAAAAAAGCCGTCGCTCATTCTCCTTGACATCGACATGCCCGGAATGAACGGCTATGAGGCTATCAGGCGCCTGAAGTCCGATCCCGCTACGGCGGATATTCCGGTGATCTTTCTTACGGGCAAAAGCGATTCCGACAGCGAGCTTGACGGCCTTTCGCTGGGCGCGGTTGACTACATCACCAAGCCCTTTGTGCCGCCGCTGCTCTTAAAGCGAATCGAAGTGCACTTGCTTATAGAGAATCAAAAAAAGGCGCTTCTCCTCCAGACCGGAATACTCGAAGATCAGCGCAGGCGTCTTGATTATTACAACAAAAACTTACGAAAGCTGTTTTCGTCCTACCTTTCGGAAGAAGTGGCGCGGGAAATCATCGCCGCCCCTTCGCGGCTGCATTTGGGCGGATCCAGGCAAAACATGACGGTTGTTTTTACCGACATTCAAAAGTTTACGTCTATCGCCGAAATTCTTGAACCGGAAAAGCTTGTTGCCCTGCTTAACCGGTATTTGACCGGCATGAGCGACATTCTTATAGAACAGAAGGGAGTAATCGACAAATATGTGGGCGACGCGATAGTCTCTTTTTTCGGAGCGCCTCATGTTCAGGCGGACCACGCCTCCCGCGCCTGCGCCTCGGCGATATTGATGAAGCGCAGGGAACGGGAAATGAACGGGCTGTTTTTGCGCGAGAAAATCATCCCCTGCTCAATGTATTCCCGAATCGGTATTAACTCAGGTGACATGGTGGTAGGAAATATGGGAAGCGAGCGGAAGCTTTGCTATACGGTGATGGGAAACGAGGTGAACATCGCCTCAAGGCTGGAGGAGCTTAACAAACGGTTCGGTACCTGGATTTTGATTTCCGAAAGTACCCGCAACGCCGCCGGGGATGATTTCCTCTGCCGAAGGCTTGGCCGGGTGGAACTTAAGGGAATCAACAAGCCGGTTAACGTATATGAACTTTTGAATTTTACAAAAGACGCAAGTGATGATGAGCTGCGGAAGTGTGAAGAGTGAGGAGCAGAGAGAGGAGAATGTCCTCTCTTCACTCCCCTCGCGGTTACACCTTTCTTTTTACCAGGTCGGTGTTGTACTGGTTACGCAAGGCGTCCCTAATCAGGATCACCGCGCGGCAGGTACGGAGAAAAATTAACTCATCTTCCCACTTTCCAGACGGCGAGCTTGATCTCCACGTATTTGAGAACCTCGATGAGAAACCAGCCGATAAAGCCGAGGATCACCATACAGACCATCATTTCGGGGATCACGAAGTAATCTTTGGCCTGGCCGAGGAGGTAGCCGATGCCCATGCGGCCGCCGTAGGATTCGCCGATGAGAAGCATGACAAGGCCCATGGCGACGCCGGTTTTGAGGCTCATGATGATGGAGCCGAA
>JAISEB010000283.1 GCA_031264395.1 Treponema sp.
CCTGGCCGCGGCAAAATTGTTTGACAGGCCGGGGCTTTCCATTATTTCGGTAAGCGTCGCCGTGACCTTCCTCTGCCTCCCGCTTTATATTGTGGCAGAAAAATGGCAGAAAAAAGAGCGCGAAACATTCGGGCGGCTCAAACCGAAAATAGATAAAATCAAATCCGTATTCAGGGGCGACGAACGGTACATGATCCTGTCTGTTTATTACAGGCAGTGTCATTACCACCCCGTGTATGCCCTGCGAGCGTCTTTCGGCATCCTCATACAAATCCCGTTTTTCATGGCCGCCTACACGTATCTCTCCCATCTTGAGTCAATCAGGGGCGTGCCCTTTCTCTTTATCCGCGATCTTGGCCTCCCCGACGCCCTTCTCCCGTTTTCAGGCGGCGTGCACGTCAATGTGCTGCCTGTGGCGATGACCCTCATCAACTGCGCCGCGGGCGCCATATACACAAGAGGGCTTCCGGCAAGGGACAAGCTGCAGCTGTACGGCATGGCCGCGGTTTTTCTCGCGCTCCTTTATAATTCTCCCTCGGGCCTCGTCTTGTACTGGACAATGAACAATGTCTTTTCGCTTGTAAAAAACATATTTTACAGGCTGAAAAGACCTCTTCTTGTTTTATATGTCCTCTCGTGCCTGTTCGTTATTCTTGCGGGCGTCTTTCTCGTTTTTATCCATCCCGGAGACATATCCAACCGGCTCATTCTTTTTGCCGCGGCCTTAATCATACCCGCGTCCCCTCTGCTCCTGTCGTTGTACCGGAAACTGGTTGAAACAATTCTTCACCCGGTCTTTTCTGAGGACCGCCTGCGGACTTCCCTCTATGTACTGTCGCTTCTCCTTCTGTGTGTTTCCCTGGGCTTTGTCATTCCGTCCTATGTTGTACGTTCATCGCCGCAGGAATTCTCGTTCATTGAATCGGTGCGCTCTCCCTTTTCTTTCCTGTTTACTTCCCTCCTTGAGGCCGCGGGATTCTGCCTTTTCTGGCCGCTCTGCGTTTATTTCCTCTTCGGAAGAAAAGTACAGACCCTTCTTGCCGTAACGGCGGCGGCCGTTTCCCTTGGCGGCCTTATTAACGCGTTTTGTTTTTCAGGCGATTACGGGGAACTTTCCTCAATACTGACCTTCTCAAACGGGGGCGTCATCAAGCCGGAACCGGCAGGCGCGGCCATAAACGCGGCGGTTCTTCTCTTCTCCGTGATCATCATTCTGGCTATTCTGTATTACAGGCAAAAAATTCTTCTTGCGGTATTTTCAATTCTCCTTGCCGCCCTCGCGGGCATATCCGTCATACATGCCGTAACTATCGGAACCGAATATGCCCGTTACAGGGATATTCTTGCCTTTCCCGGCGTTTCCGGTGAAGACGGGGGCGGCGGGAACAATTCCCCCCGGATGGAAAACGCCGTTTCTCCTGTCTTTCACCTTTCCCAAAAAGGAAAGAATGTCATCGTCATCATGCTCGACAGGGCGGTAAGCGGCTTTATTCCTGAAATTTTTTCGGAAGATCCTGAACTGGGCGAAAAATTCAGGGGATTTACCTATTACCCCAACACCGTCTCCTTTAACGGATTCACGCTTATGGGGGCCCCTCCCCTTTTCGGCGGATATGAATACACGCCTTCAAACATGAACAGCCGCCCGGATGAACCGCTTGTAAAAAAACACGACGAGGCCCTGCTGCTGCTGCCCCGTATCTTTTCCGAAAACGGCTATTCTGTCACCGTTACCGATCCTTCCTGGGCCGGTTACAGCTGGGTGCCCGATCTCAGGATCTTCAGGGATTATCCTGAGATCAGGGCATATAACACCATACGAACCTATACGGACGTATGGATATCAAGAAACAATTTCCCCGAATTGCAGCTTAAAAGCAAAATCCTTAAACGCAACTTCATCTGGTTCGGTTTTTTCAAAATATCGCCCCTTGTTCTCCGCGACGCGG
Organism: Treponema sp.; assembly: GCA_031264395.1. GTDB lineage: Bacteria > Spirochaetota > Spirochaetia > Treponematales > Breznakiellaceae > JAIROE01. The sequence continues at coordinate 1,950 of JAISEB010000283.1, forward strand.
TTTACAACGACGGAAATTACTGGAGCACGGACAAGAGCGCGGCGGACTTCCGCCTTATCCTCAACAATTACGCCGTTCTTGATCTGCTTCCTGAATTAACCGATCTGAAACCGGAAAAGGAAAATTCTTTTGTGCTTCTTGTAAACGAACTGACCCACGAACCAGGTTTTCTTCAGGCGCCGGACTACGTACCGGTTCCCCTGGTAACGGACAGGGGCAAATCAAAATACTCAAGTATCATAAATTACCCCGCCAATATGGCGTCACTCAAAAAACTCGGTGAATGGTTCGGCTTCCTGCGCGGGCGCGGCGTGTACGACAACAGCCGTATCATCATTGTGTCCGATCACGGCGCGGGCATCAATACCGGCATTTTCGACGGCGGGCTTCCCTTTCAGGGGGAAATATACAATCCGCTCCTCATGGTCAAGGATTTTAACGCGTCCCTTCCTTTCGCCGGGGACGAGTCGTTTATGACAAACGCCGACGTGCCTTTTCTGGCAATGGAAAACATTATCGCAAACCCCGTCAATCCGTTTACAGGCAGGGCCATAACAAACGACGATAAAAAAGTTCCCCTCTTCATAAACACTTCATCAAAATGGATGCCCGGGGAACACCGGCAGAATACATTCACCATAAATCAGGATGAATGGTATACCGTTCACGACAATATTTTTGACGCGAAAAACTGGGAACGGAAACCGTGGAAGTAAAGGTCTCCGTTATTATTCCCACGTACAGGCGCGAGGCGCTGTTATGCGATACCATCCGCAGCGTTCTGCGGTACAGGGATCAATATCATGAACTAATCGTGGTTGACCAGACAAAAGAACACGAAAAGGAAACAGGACTGTTTCTTGAAAAGCTCGCCTCCAAAGGGGATATTGTGCATGTCATTCAGGACGCCGCGAATCTTCCCGGGGCGCGGAACACAGGCATAAAGGCGGCGTCGGGAAACATCGTTCTTTTTCTTGATGATGACGTAAGCATAGGGGAAGGTTTCATCGCCGCCCACACGGCCCGGCACCAGGAGCCCCGCGTTGGCTGCGTGACCGGAAAAGTCGAAATACAAAACAGGGAAGCGGCCGGCAATGTGGTCCTGCGCGGTTCAGGGAGGACAAAAAAAACAATAAAAAAGATCCTTTTTTTCTTCCTGCGAAAAAAAGCGTCCTACGCGGGGCGTTTCGGCGTTCTCGCTGATTTTACGGGTAACAGGCCCCTCCCCGCCGACACCGCGATAGGATGTAACATGTCCTACAAAAGGGAGGTCTTTAACGCCTGCGGCGGTTTCGACAGCAGGTACGAAGGCAACGCCGTACGGGAAGACACCGACATGTGCGTCAGGGTACGGAAGAACGGCTACAGGATCCTCTACGAACCCCGGGCGGCGCTTGTTCATTACATGGAAAATTCGGGCGGATCAAGGGCGTCAGGCAGCGCGGAATACTGGCGGGTCTTTTTCAGGAACCAGTGTTTTTTTTACATTAAAAATTTCGGATCGGGACGGCTGCTCATCAAGGCCGTACTCTTTCCCGATTTACGGCGCTGCCGGAAAAGCGGCCTCGATGAAAAAGAACTCTTCGGCCGGGCGTACGGCGAGGCGCTGGAGCTTGGAGGCGCATGAACCTTTACCCCCTTTATATCGATCCCGGAACGGGAAGCATGCTGTTCTCCATTCTTGTAGGGGCGGCGGCGACATTCTATTTCCTCGCCCGCGCCGTCTTCATAAAGGCAAAGGTGTTTTTTGCGGGGGGCAGGGCCGTCCGGGACACGGCGCATTCTTTTGTAATTTATTCCGAGGGAAAACAGTACTGGAATGTATTCAGGCCCGTTCTTGATGAATTTGAAAGGCAGGGCCGGACGCTCCTCTATCTCACTTCCTCCGGTGACGATCCTGTCTTCGGCGAAGAGTACCGGTTTATAAAGGCCGAATTCACCGGATCGGGAAACAGGGCCTACGCCAGGCTCAACATGCTGTCGGCGGACATGATCCTTATGACAACCCCCGGCCTTGACGTGTACCAGCTCAAGCGTTCAAAAATGGCCGGTCATTATTCCCATGTGCTCCACGCTCCTGGGGACGCCACGATGTACCGCATGTTCGGAATAGACTACTTCGACTCGATTCTGCTTTCAGGCGATTATCAGGCGGAGGACATAAGGCAGCTTGAAAAACTGCGGAACCTGCCTGAAAAAAAACTTTTCACTGCCGGCTGTACCTACCTTGATGTCTACGCGGAAAAAATGGCGCGCATGGAAAAAGAAGACGATCATCCCTTTACGGTTCTTGTTTCCCCTTCCTGGGGCGCTTCGGGCCTTTTAAGCCGTTACGGGGAAAGGCTGCTTGATCCGCTGGTAAAGACAGGATGGCGTATCATTATCCGCCCGCATCCGCAGTCAAAAAAATCGGAGCCCGGAATAATTGACGGCCTTGAGGCAAAATACCGCGGAATCCGTTCCGTTGAATGGGATTATGAACGGGAAAATATTCATTCCATGATGAAGGCGGATATTATGATATCCGATTTTTCCGGCATTATTTTTGATTACGTGTTTCTCCGCGACAGGCCGGTCATATACGTAAAGCAGGGCTTTGATCTTCGCCCCTACGACGCCGATGATCTTGATCATGAAATATGGCAGTTCGGAATTCTCCGTGAAATAGGCGTCGAGCTTTCCGAAGGGGATTTTGGCGCCGTCGGCGAAATTATCAAAAACGCGGGGGACAATGAGGCGATGAAGCTGGCCCGCCGGAAAGCGCGGGATACCGCGTGGCAGTACCGCGGCGAGGCGGGAAAACGCATTGCCGCCTTCATGCTCGATACTGCCGGGAGTATAACACACTGATATGAAAGTCGCCATTGTACACTACTGGCTTCTTAACATGCGCGGCGGGGAGAAGGTCCTTGAAGCCCTGCTGGAACTGTTTCCGGAGGCGGATATTTTTACCCACGTTTACGATCCTTCCTCGGTTTCCGCCGCCATAAACGCGCACAGGGTTTACACGTCATCGGTCGGCAGGCTTCCCTTCGCGAAAAAACTCTATCAAAAGTATATGCCCCTCATGCAGGACGCGCTTGCGGAGTTTGATCTGCAGGATTACGATCTTGTCATATCAAGCGAGTCGGGGCCGGCAAAAGGGGTAGTTCCCAATCCCGCGGCCTTCCATATGTGCTACTGCCACAGCCCCATGCGGTACTTGTGGGACATGTACCACGAATACATGCGGGACGCCGGAACAGTTACCCGCTTCTTCATGAAAAGCCTCGTCCCCGGCCTGAGGATCAGGGACGCCGTTTCCGCGAACCTTGTGGATCATTTCGTAGCCAATTCTTCCTGGGTTGCCAAACGTATAAAACGCTGTTACAACCGCGAAGCGGAAATTGTGTTCCCGCCTGTTTCCGCCGCCGCCTATGCCGCCCGGGAACGGAAACCCGAAGACTTCTACCTTTTTTTCGGACAGCTTGCCGGCTACAAGCGGGCCGATCTTGCACTGGAGGCATGCGTCTCAAGCGGCCGCAGGCTGGTCGTTGCCGGGGCCGGGGCGAAAAAGAAAGACATAAAAAAATATGAAAAGACGGGCCTTGTACACTTTGCCGGAAGGGTTTCCGACGATGAGGCGGCGTCCCTTTATTCCAGGGCAAGGGCGCTGCTGTTTCCCGGCGTCGAGGATTTCGGCATCGTACCGGTGGAGGCGGCCGCGGCGGGCTGCCCCGTCATAGCCTACCGGGGAGGCGGCGCGCTTGACACGGTAAAGGAAGGCATAACGGGAATTTTTTTTAATGAACAGAGCGCCGCTTCCCTTGCGGGGGCGCTGGCGCGCTTTGAATCCGCCGAAGGATCATTCAGGAACCGGGAGCCCTTCACCGCCCATGCGCGGAATTTTTCCAAAGAGGTTTTTTTGGGACGTATCAAGAGCATAGTTGAAGAACGGGCAAGAATTTAGGTATTATATATACAATGACTATTTCCGACTTTGACATCTGGTACCGCACGAGGTACAACCGCACAAGTTCCGCCCTCACGACAACGGCTTTTGTCATATCGGATCTTTTCGGAGCCATGCTTTCGTTCGGAAGCGGTTTCTTTTTCGTTAATCTTTACGATATCACCGCCATCAATTTCAAATCCTTTGTCACCTATTGGCCCTACCTTCCCGCCTTTGTCATCATTTTCCAGATATTTAACCTCTATCCCGGCGTATCGCTTGCCCCCTCCGAGGAACTGCGCCGTTTCAGCGTCGGATCGCTTATCGCCCACGGCTTTATCATTTTTTCGCGTTATATCGAAGATCAGGAATTCGACGCGATTTCCATTGCCTTTATCATCAGCCTCCTTGTGTCTTCTATCCTGTTTCTCCTATGCCGCAGATTCATGAAATATATTCTGGACAAGACCCGTCTGGGCGGCATTCCGGCCGTTGTCTTCGGCTGCGGCGAAACCGGCAGGCTGCTGGTGGACAGGCTCCTCCTGAACAAAAGCATAGGCTATATCCCGGTGCTTATCCTCGACGACGACCCTGAGACGGGGGACAATTACCGGGACATCCCGGTACTCCGCGACATCATGGCGGGTCCGGAAATAGTCCGCCGCTACAACATTAAAATGGCCATTGTGGCCATGCCGAAACTTGACAACAGGGAACTGGCGAAACTTCTCAATAATTCCGTTTCCGCTTTCCGCTACAACGTCCTTATCCCCAGCTTTTTTTCGATCACGAACATCTGGATGTCGATACGTGATTTCGACGGCATCCTGGGATTCGTGACCAGCCACAAGCTCATGATGCCCTGGAATCTCGGCATCAAGCGGTTCATCGACCTTTCGGCCGTCATCGTGGGCGGCATGCTTCTTTCACCCCTGTTCCTCCTTATCGCGATCCTCGTAAAACTAAGTTCGCCGGGACCCGTACTCTACGGACACCGCCGCCTGGGCATAAACGGAAAACCGTTCACCGCCTATAAATTCAGATCAATGGTCACGGACGCCGGAGAGCAGCTTGAAAAACTGCTGGAGTCCGACAGCGAAATCCGGCGTGAATGGGAACAGAACCACAAGCTTCGCAGCGATCCCCGGATCACGAAGATAGGCGGGTTCTTAAGGCGGACCAGCATGGATGAATTTCCCCAGATCATCAATATTCTCAAAGGCGAAATGAGCCTTGTCGGCCCCCGCCCCATTGTTGACGACGAGGTGGCAAAATACGGTGAGGATTACAGCCGTATCTTTTCGATAAAGCCCGGCCTCACGGGTCTCTGGCAGGTCTCGGGGCGTTCCGACACCGACTACGCGGAGCGGGTTTCCTATGACACCTACTATCTGCAGAGCTGGTCCGTCTGGCTTGACATTTGGGTGTTATTAAAGACCTTTGAAGTTGTTATAAAGGGTAAGGGAGCATATTGAATGAAAACATACTTCGCCGCGTTTTTGATTTTTCTTTGCCCTTTGCTCGAGGCGCAGAAACGGTCTTTTGATGAAATTTTGCCCGCCGCCTCCGGGGATCAGCGGAATCTGGTTTACTCGGGCGCGGGGCTCCTCACCGCTTCTGAACGGGCCGAAGGCTTCAGCCTCTTGCCTCTTTTGGGCATTGACGGAGACATTACAAGCGCCGTTATAAGCCGGAACCCCTTGATGATTGTGGAAACACTGATGGTTATTCCCGATCCGCGCAGCGCCGCAAGGCTCCTTGACGTCTATAACGCCCTCGGGAAGATACGGAACCTGAAGGGAAGGCTGTACCATTCGGAAACGCGCAAGGCCGATATTCCCCTTTTTGAGGATGCCAGCCGCATCGACTTCCGGAAAAACACGGCCTTTCCCGATCCGCCGCCCGCGTCCGTAATTCCCCTGTCGGAGACAGTGTACGTCCGCCTCAAGGACGCCAACTTCGGCAACTGCTACTACCGGGGCGAACTTTCCCTGTCGGGAAAAGGCCTCGCGTACCGGCTTACCAACTACAAGAACATCAACTATATTCTGTTTCCGGTGATCAAGGAAGAAAAATTCACCGCCCAGCTTTATCTGGAACCCATTAACGAAGGCGTCCTTGTATACGGAATCGCGGGAGTTGATGTTTCCGGTTTTATCGCCTCAAAGGTGGATGCCGCTTCGACCATAGGAAAACGGCTGGCCGTAATCATCTCGTGGGTACGGGACGGTCTCGCGCCGGTTACTCAATAGCGGCAAAGGCCGTGCAGGCCGTGCCGCGTAATATTGACAAAAAGGAACGGAATCCGCTAACATGTAATCCGCACGCGGCTGTCGTATAACGGCTATTACCCCAGCCTTCCAAGCTGGAGACGACGGTTCGACTCCGTTCAGCCGCTTTGTCATTCAAGACCCCCGGTTAACGCCCAAGTCCCCCGCCTCGCGGGGGCTCATTTTTCTTCCCGTATCCGGTATATTCCTCCCTCCTCCCCCACCATCTGTTCCTTTTTCAAAACTTCAAGCACTTCGTACAGATCCTCCGCCGCTATTCCCGTCCGGCTGCCCAGGTTTTCCCGGCCGGCGGGTCCGGAGGAAACAAGCGAACGGATAACCGCGCCGCGAAGCTGGCGGAAGGAGCCTTCGAATTTTGCCTGCCTTCCGTAGTGGGCGCTCCGCCTTCCGGGGTTCACGGTTATCCGTTTAAGCGCGGCGCCGTAATCCATGAGGGCCCAATACCACTGGCGGGGATTCTTCCTGTTCAGAGTCGCGTCGACAAGGGGGAGAATTTCGCCGTCCCGCACGCCGGTTTTGTTTTCGAAGAAAAAGTGAAGAAAGACCGAACGTATGTTTGTCTCAATGAACACCGCCGGGTAGTTGTAGGCGAAACAGGCGACGGCTCCGGCCGTATAGGGCCCTATTCCCGGAAACGAAAGCAGTTCTTCCGGGACGCCGGGAATCACGCCCCGGTGCTTTTCCGTAATATACCGGGCGCATTCCTTGAGGCTGCGGCAGCGCCTGTTGTAGCCAAGGCCGCTCCACTCCCTGAGGGCGTCTTCCAGTGACGCCCGGTTAAGGGCCTTCGGGCTGGGCCATTTTTTCATCCAGCGTTCCCAGTAGGGGATCACCCGCTCGGTCTGGGTCTGCTGCAGCATGAATTCGGAAACCAGCACTCCCCAGGGGGCGGTATTGTCCCTCCAGGGAAACGTCCTTCCCGCCTCCCGGTAATTGGCGTATATGACGTTCCTGAATTCCGCGGTTTTCAACAGATTTTTTGAAGGATCATGGCGACAATCTCGTCCGGGCCCGCCCTGTCGGTATCGATGACAAGATCGGCAAAACCATAATCGTCGTTGTCAATGCCGTAAATTCTAAGGTAGCGTTCATGATCCTGGCGATCCCGTTCCAGGGTAAAGGCCGCGACTTCTTCCTCGCTTCCCCCTTCCCGCTTCATGATGCGCCGCACCCTGGTTTCGTTCGCGGCCTTGAGGTACACCTTAAGGCCGGCTTCGGGAAGCACCCAGATGGCAAGCCGGGAGCCGAGCACGCAGCCTGAAGCCTCCCTGGCCAGGGCAAGCTGGCGGCTGTCGACTTCCCTGTCCCAGGAATCGTCGGCCGCCGCCCGTTCAAGCACATCCTTGAGGCTGAGGCCGCGTTCTTCGGCAAGGGAACGGAAGGTGAAGTTGATAAAGGCAAGATCGAGCCTTTCCGCCGTCATTCTGCTTATGGTAGTATTGCCGCAGCCGCTTTTTCCCGAAACGGCTATCTTTATTTTGTGCCCCGGCGCGTTTTCCATCCCCCTACTCCACATTTCTCAGCTGTTCCCGTATGTTTTCAAGGGCATTCTTCATCCGTACCACGGCCCGGCTTACCTCAAGCTGGGGGGTCTTTGAGCCTATGGTGTTGATTTCCCTGTTGATTTCCTGGCAGAGGAAATCGAGCTTTTTTCCCGGACGCCCATCCCGCGCTGTTTCGGCCCTGAATTCCCCAAAATGGGCGGAAAGCCGGGAAATTTCCTCGGAGATGGTGTACTTTACAAGAAGCACCGCCGTTTCGGCAAGGACGCGGTTTTCATCGGCCGCGCCGCCGAGCAGTTCGGCAAAGCGGCTGCGCAGGTTTTCCTTGATAGACTCTTCAAGGGAAGGGGCAAGGGAAGAGACGGAAAGAAGATCCTTTTCCATTTCGGAAAGATACGCCAGAATGTCCTCTTCGGTGTGCTTCCCCTCCCTTTCGCGTTCCGACTCAAATTCGGCTATTGCTTCCCGCAATACCGGCTCAATGAGTTTCCTGTACCGTTCATCGTCCCTTTTCCTGTCGCTTTCAAGGACCCCTTCCATTTCAAGAATATGGGAAAGGCCGGCCTTCTCGCCTGTGCCGATGGCGGCGGCAAGGCTGTCTATGGCCTTTTGATACGCCCTGGCGGCTTCGGTATTTACCGAGACGCCCACCTTTCCGCCGTATTCCCTGAGCCGGACGGAGACTTCCACTTTTCCCCTGCCTGTGCAATCCGAAAGAAGGCCGCGCACCCAGGATTCAATGCCGTAAAGAAAAGGGGGAAGGCCGGCGTTAATTTCAAGGAAACGGCTGTTATAGCCCCTGATTTCAACCGAAAGGGAATACTCCGGGGCCTCGATTTCCCGGTAGGCGTAGCCCGTCATGCTTTTCACTTTTTTTCCCTGAAATAACCGTACAGTTCTTCCGCGAGAACCCAGTTGTTTCCGGCGCCCATGGTAATAAAAAGATCCCCTTCCTTAAGCATAGCCTTGAGGGCAGAGGCCGCGTCAAGAGGCTCCTCTGTGTAACTTACACCGTCCCTTAAGGCCGCGGTCTTTTCGTAAAGCATGCGCCCGTCTACGCCGCCCGAATACTGTTCGCGGGCCGAAGCGTAAATCTTGTGAAGAAAGACCGCGTCGGCATTCTTGAACGAGGCGGCAAAATCGTCAAGCAGCGCCGCCGTGCGGCTGTAGGTATGGGACATGAAACTTACAACGATCCTCCGGTCCGGGTAGAATTCACGCAGCCCTTCAAGCGTCGCCGCTATGGCCGTGGGGTGGTGTCCGTAGTCGTCCATAAAAAGAATGCCCCCCGCCTCCCCTATTATTTCTTCCCTCCGTTTTGATCCCCTGAATTCCTCAAGCGCCTTCCGCGCCCCCTCCCGCCCCGGGCCGCTCCAGCCGCCGTATTCTGCCTTTACAAGCGACGACGCCAGGGCAAGGGCGCCCGCGGCGTCCGCCGCCATGTGCCGGCCCGGAATACGGAGCGTTATGGTTCCGGGAAAACCTTCGATGGTCATTTCGGCCCTTTCGTTTTTTACCGCGTAGTTTGTTATGCGGAATTCCCCGGCGGCGTTAAATCCGTAGGGTGTAAGGGTAAGCGGCCGCCATTCCTTTTCCAGAACGGAAACAATTTCCGCGGCGCCCGGATCGTCGGCGCAGTAAATGAGTTCGCCTCCGGACGGAAGCAGGCGGCAGTATTCAAGAAAGGCGCCGCGTATCGATTCATAGCCGGGATAATAATCCTGGTGATCGCTTTCCACACTGGTCAGGACTATGCGCCTGGGCCTGAACGAAAGAAAATGCCGCCTGTATTCGCAGGTTTCGGCGATAAAATATGTATTCCCGAGCGACAGGGTGGAACGCCCGCCGAAACTGCCGACGGCGCTTCCGGCAAGCACCTGCGCGGGAAGAGACGCCCCCCTGGCAAGGGCCCCGGCCATTGCCGTCGTGGTTGTTTTTCCGTGTACGCCCGCTATGCCGGAAGAATCGAAGAGTTCCGAATAAAGACCCAGCGCGTCGGTATATTTAAGGACGGGAAGCCCCCGCCGCAGCGCCTCGGCTATTTCAGGATTGGTTTCCGCGTCATAGGCCGCCGAGTGGATCACAAGGGCAAAATCGTCCTTTATATGATCCGCGTCAAAGGACTGGTAATAATGTATTCCCAGATCATCGAGAATACGATCCGTGTAGAATACCTCGGCGCGGTCGGACCCCAGAACCTTCCCGCCGCCCGCCGACATCAATTCGGCGAACGCGCACATTCCCGTTCCCTTGATGCCGATAAAGTAAATTGTCTGTCCATTCTCAAGGATTTTTTTTAATTCCATACTCGTTGATCATACTTTAAAGAAAAGAGTTGTTCAATAAGTTCAATTTTTCTCTCTTTGCAACAAAGGACCGTTGCTTTACAATTTCCCCATGAACAACATTTCGGCGGAAGATCTGTCCCGCGTTACCGGCTCCTCCCGCGTTTTCGACTGGATCTCGCGGTTCATCAATCTGGAAAAAGGTCCCGGAGGCCCGGGCGGGAAAACTTTCCGCCTTGACCGTATGGAGGCCCTCGCGGAGGCGGCGGGGCATCCTGAAAGATGCGCCCCTGTCATTCATGTGGCAGGCTCAAAGGGAAAGGGAACGGTCACCGGAATGATCGCCGCCATTCTTGAGTCAGGCGGGCTGCGGACGGCCCGCTACATGTCCCCCGATCTCGGGGACAGGCGGGAGCGCATTACCATGGGAAATGTTTTTTTTGATGAAAAGACATACGCCCTGGCGGGAAGGGAACTCATCCGCGCGGAGGAAAAGGCCGTGCGCGGCGCGGCGGGCGCGGAGGGACTTTTTAACGCGGACGGCGAAGAGCCGACCTTCTTTGAGCTTATGACCCTGTATTTTTTTCTCTGCGCGCGGGAAGCCCGCTCCGGCGCGATGGCGCTGGAGACCGGCTTGGGCGGAAGGCTTGACGCCACCAACATTGTCGATCCCCTGGTTTCCGTCATTACCCTGATAGAGAAAGAACACACCGAATACCTTGGAAATACCATAGAGGAAATAGCCGGGGAGAAGGCGGGAATCATAAAAAGGGGAAAGCCCCTGATCCTCGCCGAACAGCCTCCCGAAGCCCTCGAGGTTTTCAGGAAAAAGGCCGAACTCTCCGGCTCCCCGCTCCTGTACCTTCCCGAACGCGCCATTGTCAAAGACCTCCGCGTAAGCCGGGCGGGGACGCATTTTACCGTCGATTTTCCGGGAACGCCGCCCGGATCTTTCCCCGGACTGTTCGTGCCCATTCCCGGCGAAGTCCAGGCGTACAACGCCGCCCTCGCGCTGCTGGCGGTAAAGACGGCCTTCCCCGCCCTTGACACGGCGGCGGCCGCGAAGGCCCTCGCAGGCTTTACCCTTCCCGGCCGTTTTGAAAAGGTGAGCGAAAATCCCGTGGTGATAATAGACGGGGCCCACACGGCGGGAAGCGCCGGACAGTGCGCCAAAACCTTCGCCGGCCTGTACGGGCGCGGCGTCCTCCTCTTCGGATGCGCCGAGGGAAAGGACGCCGCCGGAATGGCCGGAATCCTCGTTC
>JAISEB010000333.1 GCA_031264395.1 Treponema sp.
GTGTGTGCAGTTTCCGTGCCAGACTGCGGAAAACCTGTGGTTTTCCGTTGCCGGGGAAGCAAAAACAGAGTTTTCGGCCCTTGTCCGCGCCGCCGTTCTCATGAGTCTACAGTACCACAGGGCAGAAATTCTGTCAAGCGCCGAAAACGAGGGCATCGGCGTTCATTTTCATATACCGGGAAATTACAAGGTTTTGGAAGAATTTTTAACCGCGGAGGACGGGCAATGCGCAGAGCGCATTGCCTGAGAGTTTGCGAACCTTTGGTTCGACAGAGTCAAGAAAAAATTTGTTTCGAAAACTCCACAAGCCAATCCCGCCGGGATTGGCTCAAACTCCGTGCAACTCCGCGGTTTTTCTTTTTCTTCTCTTTTTCTTCAACTTCTTCGACCTTGCGGTAAATTTTCCTTTATGACACGTGAATTATGCCCTGAGTTGTGGGTCAAGTTTAGCCCTTGCGCGCGGGAAGTCAGTCCGCGAGCAGCGTCCTGAAGGCGGCGATGATCTTCGGGGTGTCCCACTCCATGCTTCCCGTGACCTTGAGGATGATTTCCCCGTCGCGGTCAAGAATGTACGTAGTGGGGATTGCCCGTATGCCGTAACGGCCGCTCACCTCTCCCGATTCGTCAAGCGCGGCGGGAAAAGAAAGGCCGCCGGTTTTCATGAAATCCGCTACTTCGCGCCGGTTTTCCGCGCAGTTGACCGCGAGGATCTCAAGGCCGCTGTCCTTGAGCTGCCGGTACAGGGTCTCCATCGAGGGCATTTCCGAGCGGCAGGGGCCGCACCAGGTGGTCCAGAAGTTGAGAAACACCACTTTGCCTTTGAGGTCCGAAAGTCTTTTTTCCCCTCCGTTCAGAACGGGCAGGGTAAAATCAACGGAGGCCATTTTCCGCGCCGCCGTTTTGAGGCCCGCTTCCCTGAAGGACGCGGCGATTTCCCCGGAAACCCTCTCGCCCGGCGCCGCCTTTACCGGCAGCGAAAAAGCGCAGAGAAGAACCGGAACCAAAAGCCCCTTCCAAAACCGGTTATTTTGTACTATGCAAATTCGTTTCATAAGTAAGAATATACTATATAAACGGGAATTTGTCAGGTAAAATTTTTACCGTGAAAACACCGGAGCGCGGCGCGTTTTTAAGCGGAGGTTGTTCAATAACTCTGGTTGTTGAACAGCTCTATCAATCTTTCAAATTTTGATTATCCGCGCAGGGCTTTCTTCGAAAGGATCGCTGTTCCACAGCTCGCTTGTCCAGTGGTCCTGTTCGCGGTATTTTCCGGGGCTTTGTCCCATATAGGACTTGAATATCTTTGAAAACCAGCTTTGATCCTCAAAACCGCAGAAGCTGGCGATCTCGCTCAAGGAAAGGTCCGTTTCAAGCAGCATGCGGCTTGCCTTCTCCACCCGCAGGCGGTTAAGGTAGCTTGAAAAGTTTTCCCCCATTTCTTCCCTGAAGATGGTGCTGAAATACGGGGCCGAAAGATCCGATGCTTCGGCAATTTCCTTGAGGCTTATTTTTCTTGTGTAGTTTTCAAGAATGTAGCGCTCGGCCCTGCGCAGCGCGGCCGCGTGCCTGATTTCCCTAAAGGAAAACACCTGTTCCGTCATACGCTCCGCCGAAAGGTACAGAACGTCGGTGAGTTCCTCAAGGCTTTTCGATTCCTGAATCCGCCTGATGCAGGCGCTGTCCGTCTCGGGAAGGGGCTTGTCCGCCTTGCCGGGATTGACATCGGTCCTGAAAATAAGCGCCGCCAGTTCCGTGGCCCTGCACTGCAGGTATTTAAAGTCGCCGGGATTCGTAAAAAGAATAACCGCGAGGATTTCGCTTAACAGTTCCTTTGTTTTTTCGTTTTCGCCCCGGTGTACGGCCGCAAGGAGTTCCCTTTCCTTTTCTATGGGATAGGCGGGAGGGGCGGAAAAATGCCGGTTCCCGAGCTTTTCTATCTGGGCGGAAAGGCCGGCCTGCTGTTCGGCGCGCCGGCGCAGGGTTTCATGGTAGTCCTCGTTTCCGGTGGAAAGGGATTCCGCGCAGATATGCAGAAGCTCCGCGAGCGCCCTGATTTTTTCCGTGTCCGCGCGGGGGAAACGGGCGATTTTTTCCCGGAACACCTCTTCCGAGATCTTGCCGGAACTGTACTGCCTGAAAAGTTCGCCCGCCTTTTCCTCGTCTCCCGATCTGTAGCCGGTTCCCAGAAGCGCGCCGATGAAGCGGCCGTCCGAATACACGGGGCTGGTCCAGAACGCGAATCCCAGTTCGCATGTGTACGTGTAGGACCCCTTGTGCCGGAAAGCCTCTTTCATCGCGCCTATGTGCATTTCGGTACAGGGGCTGGCGGCAAGATCCCCTCTTTCCCGCGCGGCCGTTCCGTTCCGGTATTTGGCGCAGAGCAGGCAGATGTTTTTGTCCGTCATGATCTCGCTCATCATTTCGGGAATGGGAAGGAAAGAGGCGTCGTGTACGCAGACCATGGACCCTGTTCCCATGGCGTAGGTTTTAAGGAGGCTGTACGCCTTGAGCAGGACAGGGTCCGTCTTTGCCTGGACTTCCGCCGTTTCAGGTAGTTCCGTACTTTCAGGGGCTTCCACGTTTATCATTCTCTTTTTTTAATCCGCGCAAAAGGCAAGACCGCTGGCTTCAATGGGGAAAAGCGGATCGGTTTCATTTCCCCCCGTTTCCCGGTACTTCCCCGGACTTACGCCCGTGTAGTGCTTGAAGATTTTTGAAAACCAGCTTTGATCCTCGAAACCGCATTCGTCGGCCGTTTCGTTCAGGGTTTTGTCCGTTTCGGCAAGCATGGCCGCGGCTTTTTCGATGCGTATGCGGTTAAGATAATTGGAAAGACTTTCCCCCATTTCCTCCTTGAAGATGGTGCTGAAATACGGGGCGGAAAGTCCCGACGCCCCGGCGATTTCCCTGAGGCTGATTTTGCGGGTGTAGTTTTCCCATATGAACCGTTCGGCCTTGCGCAGGGCCGACGAGTGGCGTATTCCCTGGAAGTAGAAAACATTTCCCGCCATGCGCTCCACGATTGTTCTTACATTTCCGGCAAGTTCTTCCAGCGTTTTTGAATCTTCAATCCATTTAATATACCTGCCGTTCGCCTCCAGTATTTCCTTTTCGGCGGCCTTTTTCGGATTTGCCCGCGAAAGGAACACCACCATTTCTATGGCCCACAGCCGCAGCGTTTCGATGCTGCCTGACGTGAAGAAATTCCTGAATATTTCATTGAGGATTTTCATGGCCGGTTTCTTGTCTCCCCGCCTGAGGCTTGCAAGCAGCAGCCGTTCCCTGTCCAGAAAGCGCCCCCTGTCCGCGCTGCCCGAAAGGGACCTTTCCTTTGCGGGGGAAAGCCCGGCTTCTGTTTTTTCCTCGGGTTTGTCCGGCCGCGGCGGCGTTCCGCCCTGACCGAAAGTATCCTCAAAGTTTTTTCCCGGAATTTTTTTCGCGCATATCTGGAGCAGGCGGGCCTGTGCCCTGATCTCCTCAAGGCTTTTTTCCGGTATTTTGACAAGGTACTTCCGTATCCCGTTTTCCGATACGTTTCCGTGGCAGATCCGGTAAATGTTTTCTACCGCCTTCTTCCGCTCCACGCCAAGGGCGCGTCCCGCGACAAGGCTGCCGGCAAAACGCCCGCCTGAATGAATGGGGCTTGTCCAGAAGACAAAGCCCATTTTACACCGGTAAATGCAGGAGCCGCCCGCGCGCCTGATCCCCGCCATTTCTTCCCGGGACATGCAGGCGCACGGATGTATGCCCGATTCCCCCTTTTTCCCCCTGTCCGGGCGGTAATGTCTGCGGCAGCGTTTATAGAGGGGGCAAAGGGAAACGTTGTTGTAATCCGCGGCGCGGCCTTCGGGGTCCAGAATGGACACTATGCTGCCTGTAGCCTGTTCGTAGGATTTAAGAATTTTTTCCGCTTTCTGTAAAAGGGGTTCGATTTCCCGCCTGCTGATAATGGTGCCGGGAGCCGCCGTCTTTCTGTCACGGCTTTCCGCCGTTTCGCCACTTATTTTGTTATTCATCCGCATTTTACGCCTCAGTTTACAATATAAAAAGGAAGAATGGACATAATACACCCTTTTGGCCAAAAATTTTTTTCTGCGGAAAAAGAGCCTTTCGCCGCCAGTAATTCCGAATCAAAACAACCACGGACAGACGCGGACAAAACGGACGGATTTTCCGCCGCGTAAATCCGTGGACTGTTTGTACGGAATACGGTATCATGAGGTCATGAAAGGGGCGGAAAACCATGCCGCAAAGGCGGCCGGCGCGGCGGGGGCCGCGGGCAGGTTCATCAAGGAGGGGCCTCGGGGCTCCAAATACCGGCGTCTTGCCGTGTTTCTTGTTCTTGTTGGAAGGGAAGAGGCCGCCCGTATTATCGCCGGGCTTGAGCCCGGAGACGTGGAGGCGGTGTCGCGGGAAATAGCCTCCATACGGAACATCGGCGCCGGGGAAGGGGAGGCCGTCCTCAATGAATTCCGGCCCCTTCTTTCCCGTTTCCGGGGGAATTACGGATCTTCCCATGGCGGCGCGGGGACGGCCCGGAGGCTGCTCTACGCGGCTTTTGGGCCCGAAAAAGGCGAGGAATTTATCAGCCGGGCCGCGTCTCTTTCAAGGGAAAATCCTTTCGGTTTTCTTGATGATTTTTCTTCCGGACAGGTTGCCCTGCTGCTGCGGGAAGAAACCCCGGCCGCAGCCGCCCTTATCCTTTCCCGCCTTTCCTCAAAACTCTCCGCCGCCGTGCTGGCCCAAATTCCGGCCGGGCGGAAAACCGGCATAATCCGCCGCATCGCCCGGCAGGGGCAGGTTTCCTCCGATGTGCTGGAACGCGCCGCGGCGGCCCTCAGGGAAAAGGCCCGCGGCATAACGGGGAGCGGTGAAACCCTCCGCGTCGACGGTATGAAGGCCCTTCTTGCGATCCTTAAAAACGGCGATCTTTCTTTCAGCGGCCGCATACTAAGCGAACTTGAAGAGAATGATCCCAAGCTGGGCCGGGAGATAGGGGAACGGCTTTACACGCTGGATGACGTGTCCGGCGCGGCCGGACGGCCCCTGGAGGAAAAACTCAGAACCATGACGGAAAGGGAAATAGCCCTTCTTCTCCGCGGCGCTTCTTCACTCTTTACCGAAAAGGTGTACTCCTGTGTTTCCCGCCGCCGTAAGGCCCTTATTCTGGAAGAAAGCGAAAACCTTGATCCGGGGACAAAAAAAGAAAGTGAAAAGACGGTGCGGGACTTCCTCGCATGGTGGAGGCGGCAGTGTGAGGAAGGCCTCGTCCTGACGCTTGACGGCCGGGACGCGCCCGTATGAAAGAAACAGGAGACGCGGCCTCCCGGCCCCTCCCGCTTGTAAAAGGCGGCGTGCTTTCAGGCGGTTTTGAAATCCTTGACGTGCGGGAACTTCCCGAGTTAAAGGCGGAGGGGATCTGGGTCCGCCATCAAAAAACCGGGGCGGAAGTTTTCCATGTGTACAACGATGATCCTGAAAACCTTTTTTCCTTTGCCTTTGCCACCGCCCCGGAAGACGACACCGGCGCCGCCCATATTCTGGAACATTCGGTGCTCTGCGGTTCACAGCGTTATCCCCTAAAGGACGCCTTTCTTGTGCTTGCCCAGGGGAGCCTTCAGACCTTTCTTAACGCGTGGACTTTTCCCGACAGGACGGTGTACCCCGCAAGTTCCGTCAACGAACGCGATTACTTCAACCTTATGGCCGTATACGGCGACGCCGTTTTCAGGCCGCTTCTTTCCGAATTTACCTTTATGCAGGAAGGCTGGCGTTTCCTGCTTCCGGAAGGCGGGGCCGCGCCGGGAACGGGCCTTTCGCTGACCGGCGTAGTTTACAACGAGATGAAGGGAGCCTATTCGTCGCTTGACGCTTATGCGGGCCTCTGGTCCGTCAAGGCGGTTCTGCCGTCTACTCCCTATGCCTTTGAATCGGGCGGGGACCCGGCGGCCATACCCGGCCTTTCCTGGGAAGCCTTGCGGGCTTTTCACCGGAAGTGTTATTCCCCGGCAAACTGCCGTATTTTTCTTGCGGGAAACATTCCTGTGGAAAAACAGCTTGACTTCCTTGACAGCCGTTTCTTTTCATCGTTTTCCCAGGCCGCCGGTGATCAGCATCAACATGGAAAAGAAAGCGGGGAGGAAAGGGGAGAAGTCTCCTTCCCCAAAACGGAAAGGTGGAAGGCGCCCCGCGAATTTCGCGTTCCCTGTCCTTCGGGCGCGGAGGAAAAGGCGACGGTCTTTCTTTCATGGCTCTGCGGCGATGTTACGGACACAGCCGAAACTCTGGCGCTGGGAACGCTTGCCGAAATACTCCTTGGCCACGACGGTTCCCCCCTTGTCCGCGCGCTTGTCGAGTCGGGGCTTGGGGAAGATCTTGCCCCCGTTTCCGGTTTTGAAAGCGAAATACGGGAAACGGTGTTTGTAGCCGGCCTTCGCGGCTGCGCCGGACGGGAAAACATACGAAATGAAGTGAAGGATCTTGTTCTGGGTGAACTTGAACGGCTGGTTAACGAGGGTATTCCCAAAGAGGACATAGAGGCGGCCCTTCTTTCAATGGAATTTTCCCACCGCGAGATCAAGCGGGGAGGCGGGCCTTATTCCCTGGTCTGGATGCGCTGTTCGCTGAGGGGCTGGATGTACGGATCAAGGCCATGGGAAAGCCTGCTCTTCATTCCCCCGTTTGAGGAAATAAAACGCCGCCTTGCCCTGGACGGCCGGTATTTTGAAACTCTCATCAAGACGTACCTCCTTGACAATCCGCACCGGGCGCTTGTGTCCATAGAGCCGGAAGCGGACTATCTTGAAAAGGAAGAAAGCAGGTTTGCCGCCCTGCTTGCCGAAAAAGAAAGATCCCTTAGCGGGGAGGAAAAGCGCCGCATCGCGGAAAAAGCCGCCGCGCTGGAAAAGGCGCAGGGCGAAGGGGACAGCCCCGAAGCGCTTGCGGCCATTCCCCATCTTTCGCGCGGGGATCTTTCCCCCAAAATAGACACTATTCCCCGCGCCTTCCGCGATGCGGGGGGCGTTCCCGTTGCCGTACATGAGCTTTTTACCAACGGCATTGTGTATGTGGACGCCGCCTTTCCCGTGGATGTCCTTTCGCCCGAAGAATACCCCTGGCTCCCGTTTTTTTCCAGGGCCGTTGTTTCCATGGGACTTGAGGGAATGGATTACGGGGAAGTGTCGGGCCTTCTTGCGCGGAACTCGGGCGGCTTTTACTCCCTGCTGCACACCGGTTCCGCCGCTCCCAAAGGAACGCCTGAGGGGGCGGGCCCGGCTGTTTTGACCGCGGAGGACGCCGGTGTTTTGGGCCGTGACTGGATCATCTTCAGGCTCAAGGCGCTTGATGAAAAGGCGGAGGCGTCGCTGGATCTGGCCCTGCGCCTTATTACCGGGGCCGATTTTTCCGATGAACGCCGTGTCCGGGATCTTGTTCTTGAAATGAAGAACGACGTTGACGCGGGGTTCGCCCATTCGGGACACATGTACGCGTCTTCCCGCTCGGGCTGTTTTTTTTCGCGGGCCCGCGCGGTGGAAGAGATCTGGAGCGGTCTTTACCAGCTTGATTTTGTCCACACGCTGGCCGGAATGGATACGGCCGAAATTACGCAAAAACTCTTTTCCATACGGGACGCCATCGCGGGCAGGGCCGGCCTCATGGTTAACCTTACGGGGGAAGCGCGGACGCTTGAAAAAACCGCCGGCCTCATTGCCCGTGGCTTCGGCCGTTTTGGGCCGCCGCGTCCCGCCTTTTCGCCGGCCGGAGGGGACCCCTTTTTCGCGCTCCTTGCCGCGCGTGACGCGCCGCCAAAAAAGGACCTTCCCCTTGTGTTTGCTTCCCCGTCCCTGCAGGTGGGGTTCGCGGCGCTTTCCCTTCCCGCCTCTCCCTGGGATACGCCGCTTGAGGCCGCGGAAATTGTCCTTGCCCATGAGCTTTCCACAGGCGCGCTCTGGGAAACGGTACGCATGAAAGGCGGCGCTTACGGCGCGTTCGCCCAGAGCGACAGCCTTGAAGGGATCTTTTCCCTTTCAAGCTACCGCGATCCCAATCCCGCCGCGTCCCTTGAAGCCTTTGTCTCGGCGCTGAAAAACACCGGCGGGGCGGAAACCGGGGACGATCTTGTCAAGGCGATCATAGGCTGTTACGCCAGGGAAACCCGTCCCCGCACCCCCTGTGAAAAGGGTTTTCTGGATTTTCTCCGTTTCCTCTACGGAATAGACGGCGGCGCGCGAGGCCGGCGGCTGGAACGGCTCATCGCGCTTTCGGACGGGGAATTTGCCGGGGCCCGGCGTAACCTCGCCGAAGCCGCCGCTTCTTTTCCCGTTATCCTTGCCGGAACAAAAACCGCCGAAAAGGCGGCCGCCAAACTCGGGGCGGCGTTAAGGGAACTGCCTGTGTAAGGTGCCCGGTTTGCTACCCCGCAGGTTCACTCTTGCCGCGCGGCGGCTCATTTTTTTGAAGCGCCGGCTTCTTCTTCCTTCCGCCGCATTGCCTCGTGTTCCTTTGTTACTTCCCGTATGAGTTTCCGTATTTTCCACTCCATGTTGTTAATGGTCGAAGACGCGAAGGCTATCGTTTTGCCCGGCGTCCCGGCCTTTTCCGCGGCGTTCTTTACCGCCTTTACGATCTCAAAAATCGCCTCTTTACTGAAACCGTGCAGAAACACGACAGGATTTTGCCGCGGCCAATCGCCCGGGATTTCCATTTTGTCCTCCACTGGTAATTTACGGAAGAAATTGGTTGACAAATGAGCCCGTTCCAAAACTTCATTTTTTGGAACAAGCCCAAAAATCCCCGTTTCATTGAAGCGCCGTGCATGTATGCGCCCTATATAATACGGGTCCGCGCAACCGGTTATGGTACGGGCCCGTTGTTCCGCCCGCGGGCTTCCGGTTTGCGGGCCGTGAAGGCGCGGCTGGAGGGGTAGGGCATGTTTGTAATGGCATACGCGCCCTTTGGGGCGGACGGAATCATTATCCGTGTTGAGGCGGATATACGGCGGGGCATTCCGGGGATAGACATTTCCGGCCTTGCGGAAGGGGCGGTGCGGGAGGCCCGCGAGCG
>JAISEB010000064.1 GCA_031264395.1 Treponema sp.
GATAAACGGCGCCTCTGCCCTGAGCGAAAAATGGATACGCCCCCTTAACAACAAGGTCAAGTCGGGCATTGACGGTTTTGGCCTTACGGAAATTTCCGAACTGGCCGAAAGAACGGTTGTTCAGGCTTTTTGACGCGCTCTTCAAAAAACTGTCGTCCTGAAAGCCTCCGCACAGCTTTTTTCAGTAATTTCGAATTCAAATAATCCCGAATTCAAAATAACCACGGACGACACGGACCAACACGGACAAAGTATACATTTGGAACTGGTATATGCCGTCAAATTAGCAGAATTTTGAAGAAAGTTAACCGCAGAGGTCACGGAGTTACACGGAGTCAAGAGAGGATTTATTCCGAAAACTCCATAAGCCAATCCCACCGGGATTGGCTCAAACTCCGTGTAACTCTGCGGTTTTTCTTCCCTTTTACGTCCCAATTGCGACTTCTTCGACCTTGCGGTAAATTTTTTCTACAAAATCACCAGGGACGGCACAGACGTCACGGACAAAACATACATTTGAAGCTAAAAGTCCGGTTCTGTCCGTGAGGTTCGTTGTGGTTGAATGCGGAATTGCCGCCCGCGGTTTTCTTTTTGTACACAAAACCCGCAGTATGTGATATACTGTATGTTATGAAAAAAGCGGCGCGCCCTGCCGTATATGTGAAAAAAATCCCTGAATTTGTGTCCCGCATCGCTGCGGTTGGCACGGTTTTTACACACACACACCTCACCGTCATTTTCCTAAAAAAATTTGTCCCGGCCTTTGGGACGGTTTTAAGGAGTACCGTATGAAACGTATGCCGGTGTTTTTTGCGGCGTTCACCCTTGTGTTCGCCGCCTGTGAAGAACCCGGTTCCATATCCATACCCGTTACCGTTACCTTTAACGGCAACGGGCATACAGGCGGCATGGTGGTTCCCTCGGCGCTATTGGGTCCCGCCGGTACGCCCATGCCCATCCCTGTCCAAGGCAGCTTGGTAAAGACGGCGTATACATTCCGGGGCTGGAATACCCAGCCAAACGGTTCCGGCACGGACTACATTGCGGGCGGTTCCTACGCCTTCGCCGCCGATACTACCCTCTACGCCAAGTGGAAGGCCGACTGGATCGTCATCGATGCAGTCTCCGCCTTTGGTAATTTCGACATTCTTGGCATCGCCTGGGGCGGCGGAACCTTCGTCGCGGGCGGGCAGAGCGGTCAAATGGCTTATTCCGGCAACGGGGTAACGTGGGCCGGCATCGACACAACGGCCTTCTTTGATGCTTCCTGGATCAAAGGCATCGCTTGGGGTAACGGGACCTTCGTCGCGGGCGGAGAGTCCGGTAAAATGGCTTATTCCGGTAACGGGGTAGCGTGGTCTCCGGTCGGCACATCCCCCTCTTTCGGCATCCTTGGCATTGCCTACGGCAACGGGACGTTCGTCGCGGTCGGGCAGGGCGGCCAAATGGCCAAGTCCGCCGATGGGGGGGTATCGTGGACTTCGGTTACATCCCCCTTTAGTTCTTTCGATATCTATGGCATCGTCTGGGGCGACGGGACGTTTGTCGCGGGCGGGGATTACGGCCTAATGGCCAGGTCCGTCGATGGGGGATCGTGGACTCCGGTTACATCCCCCTTTGGCGCTTCTGCCATCCGTGGCGTCGCCTACGGCGGCGGGAAGTTCGTCGCGGTCGGGGATAGCGGAATGGCCTGGTCCATCGACGGGGTATCGTGGACTCCGGTCGTTACGTCCGCCTTTGATGTTTCTTCCATGTATGGCATTGCCTATGGCGGCGGGAAGTTCGTCGCGGGCGGGATGAGCGGTAAAATGGCCTGGTCCGGTAACGGAGAAACGTGGACCGGCATCGATGGAACGGCTTCCCCCTTTAGTATTTCCATTATGCCCCACATCCAGGGTATCGCCTACGGTGGAGGGAAGTTCGTCGCAGTCGGGAATGGCGGCACAATGGCCTATCACGAGTACCCATAAGGAAGAACAACGGAGCCCCGCCCGCAAGCGGGCCGGCGCATATGGGACTCTCTGGAAACTTCAGTTTTTGGAAGCGGCTTTAGCCGGAAGAAATTATAACCTCGGAGGTCACGGAGTTACACGGAGGGAAGAAAGGATTTGTTTCGAAAACTCCATAAGCCAATCCCGCCGGGATTGGCTCAAACTCCGCGTAACTCTGCGGTTTTTCTTTTTCTTCCCTATTTTCTTCAACTTTTTCGACTTCTTCTCATTTAATTGACCGCGTAGCGGTCTTCCTCGCGGTAAATTTTTTCTTCAAAACAAACCACGGACGACACAGACGGCACGGACAAAATATACATTCGAAACTAAAAGTCCGGTTCTGTCCGCGAGGTCCGTGGTTTTTCTTTTTCTCCCCTATTTTTTTCAACTTTTTCGACTTCTTCGACCTCGCGGTAAATTTTTTCTTCAAAACAAACCACGGACGGCACAGACGGCACGGACAAAATATACATTTGAAGCTAAAAGTCCGGTTTTGTCCGCGAAGTCCGTGGTTAAATTCTTGCATTCCGGTTCTGTCCGCGAAGCCCGTGGTTAATCTCCGTTCTGTCCCCGGTTAAATTCGGAATCGCCGCCGGGCAGATTTCAGCCATTGACCATCTTCCCCCGCGCGTGGTAATCTGGCAGGACAATCTTAATCCTTAAAGGAAGCCATGATATGAATGCACTTTTTCCTTTCCTGCTTATGGCCGCGCCGCAGCCGGCCGAGGGCGGGGGTCCTACCTCGTTTATTACCAGTCTTTTGCCTTTTGCGGCAATCATAGCCATCTTTTATTTTCTGATCATACGTCCCCAGAGCAGGAAACAGAAGGAAACCAAACGCATGCTCGAGGCCCTTAAAAAAGGCGACCGCATCGTGACCATAGGCGGCATACGCGGGGTCATACAGAGCGTAAGGGAGTCGACCGTTATCCTCAAGGTGGACGACAACGTTAAAATCGAATTCAGCCGCAGCGCCATTTCCAGTGTCGAAAGCGCCGCGAAAGAGCCTGAAAAAATCGAAGAAAGCAAAGAAGAAACCCCGGCAAAGGACGCCTAATGAGTAAACGCTACCGGTTCGTTATCCTTCTCGTGGTGATGGCGGTTTGTTTTGTGTTTCTCTTTCCCAGCATACGGTGGTATTTTCTTATACCTGGGGAAAAGAAAGCCGAAGCCCTCCAGTCGCGCGAGCAGATAAAGATCGTCACGTCCCGGCGGGCGCAGGCGGATCTCCAGCGGCTTTTGACCCTGTCGGGAACGGACGGCGATATGCCCGAGGATCTGGCCTTTCTGGTTCCGCAGGCGCGGAAACTTTACAGGCGGGCAAAGATGGCCGTCCCGCAGCCGATGAACGCCAAAGCGGCGCTTTCCGCCTTTTCCGGCAGAAGCGAGGCGCTGGAAGCCATAGAGGCAAAGTACCGTGACGATGTTTTCGCCCTGAAAAACCTCCAGAAGAACGCCGTTCAGCTTGGCCTTGATCTTTCGGGCGGCCTTTCGGTGATCCTTCAGGTCGGAAGGACCCTTTCCAACGACGATCCGGAAGACGCGATGAACCGGGCGCTGGAAGTCCTTAACAGCAGAATAGACCGCTTCGGCCTTACCGAGCCTGTGATACGGCGGCAGGGAGTAGATCAGATCTACGTGGAAATTCCCGGCGACGCCGATCCCGAACGGATCAATTCCATTATCATGGGAAAGGGCGGCCTTGCCTTTCATCTGGTTGACGGGGAAGCGACGGACGCTTTTGCCGTCTACTACCAGTCGCATCCGGCCGACACGTTTGACGGCGCGGGGAACCTTCTTTCGCCGTCCGTCATTCCCGCCGAAACCATGGTTTTGGGGGTTTACGGCAAAGACCGTTACGGCCTTGACGAATTTTCCGGGCGCTATGTTGTGGTGAGGAAGGAAGTGGGCCTTGACGGGAACCACATCAGAAGCGCGACGGTGGAACGCGACCGGGACGGAAAGCCCGCCATTTCCGTTGTGCTTGACGGGGAAGGCGGGGACATCTTCTACAAACTTACCTCCGCCAATGTCGGCAGGCAGCTTGCCATAATTCTTGACGACAGGGTTAAATCCTATCCGAGCATAGAAACTCCCATCAGGGACACCATGCAGATAACCGGTTTCGGCGGCGAAGAGGCCTCCAACCTTGCCCTTACCCTCCGTACCGCCGCCCTGCCCGTAGAGCTGGAAGTTGTCAGCCAGCAGAGCGTCGGGCCTTCCATGGGCGCGGATACCATACGCCAGGGGCTGTACGCCCTTGTGGGCGGCATTGTCGTGGTGCTGGTTTTCATGCTGGTTTTTTACCGGGCGGCGGGGATCAACGCCGTTGTGGCCCAGCTTCTTAACTTCTACATCATGTTCAGCATCCTTTCGGCTTTCAATTTTACCCTTACCCTGCCGAGTATCGCGGGTTTCATCCTTACCATAGGCATGGCGGTTGACGCCAACGTAATCATCTTTGAAAGGATGAAGGAAGAACTCCGCCTTGGAAAGGGCAGAAAGGCGGTGGTGGACGCGGGCTTCGACAAGGCGTTCTGGGCGATCATGGATTCAAACATCACCACGTTTATCGCGGCGCTGTTCCTTTCACAGCTGGGTTCAGGCCCCATTCAGGGCTTTGCCGTGAGCCTTGCCATCGGGGTTTTCTCCTCGGTCTTTACCGCCCTGTTTGTTTCGCGGCTCATCTTTGATTTCGGCACCGACGTACTGCACAGCCGGCGGGTTTCCGTGGGCTGGTTTTCCCGCCGGAGCGCCGGCGGGGCGGGGGAGACTGCGTAGATGAAGATTATCCGTTTTTCAAAGCTGTTCCTTCCGGCGGCGATCTTTTCGGCCGTCCTTACCATAGCCGGCGTCGCGGGGTACATCATTTTCGGGTTCAACCTGGGCATTGATTTTCAGGCCGGGCTCATACAGGAAGTCCAGTTCGCGAAGCCCGCGTTCGGCGTTACCTATTCCGGCCGCGGCACCGCCGGTATTTCCCTTGACCGGGAGGGCATAACCATAACCATTTCGTCTTCCGCCGGGGAAGGCGGCCGTTATGTCTTTTCCTACGCCGAATACGGCACCGTCGCCGGGATCGCCCGCGCGCTGGGCGGGGCGGTGGAAGGGCTTGAGGTTTCCCTTGCCGGAAACGGGAACGAACCGTCCTCGGGCATTGTGTACAACGCGCAGGGCAGCCCCCAGCTTGGAAGCGAGCCCTATACCGTTCACTGTCTTCCCTCCGACGGCTCCGTGGTTTCCATTCAGGATGTCCGCGGGGCACTCTCCGGTTTCGAACGCACCGTATCGGTACAGCAGCTCGGCGTTCCTTCGGACAGGCACTACATGATACGGCTTGAAAGTTCCGGGGTGGAGACGGAGCAGGCCGGCGTTCCCGCGGACAGCATTATCGCCGCCCTTGAAAAAAAGTGGGATCTGGTGGTGATACGTTCCGACTTTGTGGGCTCCCGTTTTTCGAAGAACCTTACCGATCAGGCGGGAATACTCCTCTTTTTTACCCTTGTGCTGATCCTCGCCTATTCCTCCGTGCGCTTCAAGCCGCAGTACGCCATAGGCGCGGTGCTGGCGATAGTCCACGACGGCCTTGTCATTGTCGGTTTTGTGGTGTGGACCAGAATGGAATTCAACACAACCACCATAGCGGCGATTCTTACGATTCTGGGTTACTCGATCAACGATACCATCGTCATTTTTGACCGTATACGGGAAACCCGCCGCATCTATCCGGAAGATTCGTTTCTTGACATACTGGACCGTTCCCTTACCGAAACGCTGGGGCGGACCATTATTACCACCCTTACCACCATCCTTGCGGTTTTGTCCCTTTACATCTTTACCCGCGGTTCCATGCAGGATTTTGCCCTGACGCTGCTTGTGGGCATGGTATCGGGCGTGTACTCGACCATATTCATCGCCTCGGGTTTTGTGAATGTGTGGGAAGTGCAAAAGAACAAGCGGGAGAAGAAGCGGCTTGCCGGAACGCCGGTGGCGGCAAGGGCTTGACGGTTTGATTTAACTAACGGATATGAACGATTGGAGGAAAGAAAATTCACCACGGAGGACACGGAATTCCACGGAGTTTTTGTTACTTATTCGGCTTTCCTCCGTGTTTCTCCGTGCAACTCCGTGGTTTTTCTTGGGCATGGTAATTGCGCCTGTCAGTGGTTTTAGACTAATCAGACTGCCGGCCGCGCCGTATACATGAAGGTGATCCGCGCCTCGGTGGCGGGTTTCTGCATGGGCGTCCGCCGCGCGGTGACAATGGCGGAGGCGGAGCTTGCCGCCGCCGCTTCGCCGCCCGCCGGCAAGGCGTCCGGCCGTTCTTTCCGGCCCCGCGTGTATTCGCTGGGGCCCCTTATCCATAATCCCGCTACGCTCAGGCGGCTCTGCGAGGCGGGCCTTGAAATCCTTGATGAAGAAGACGGCGGCGGGGATCTGTCCGGCGCGGCCGTTATCATCCGGGCCCACGGCATAAGCCCCTCTGCCGAAGATGCGCTTGTACGGCGCGGCGCGCGTATATGCGACGCGACGTGTCCCAGGGTAAAGGCAAGCCAGATGAAGGCGCGTTCCCTTGCCGCCTCTGGCCGCGCGCTTTTTCTTGCCGGGCAGGAACGCCACGCGGAAATTGCCGGTATACGCGGCTACGTCCCTTCCTGCATTGTTGCGGGAAACGCCGCCGAAGCGGAAGACGCCGCCGGAAAACTGTACCGCGCCTGTCCTTCCGCCTCCCCCGCCCTTATGGGGCAGACCACGATGACGCCCGAAGAATACACGGCGATAGGGGAAGCGATACGGAAGTTCTTTCCCGGCCTTGAAATAATCGATACGATATGCGGCGCGGTGCGGGAAAGGCAGGACGCGCTTCGCTCTCTCTGCTCCGAAGTTGACGCCGTTATCGTCGCGGGCGGCGGGGATTCGGCCAACACAAGGGGGCTTCTTGCAGCCGCGCTTTCGCTGGGAAAACCCGCATGGCTCGTGGAAAGGGCGGAGGATCTTCCCCCCGGAATTTTCGCGTATGACAGTGTGGGCATTGCCTCGGGAGCGTCCACCCCCGACGGCGCGCTTGACGAAATTGAACAGGCCCTCACGCGCGGGCCGGTGTAATCGCGGCGTCCTGTTTTGCGGGCGGTATTCCGAATTCAAAATAACCACGGACGACACGGACCAACACGGACAAGATATACATTTGAAATTAAAAGCCCGTGTTTGTCCGTTTTGTCCGTTCTGTCCGTGGTTGAATTCAGAATTGCTCCGTGGAAATTACCAAGTTTTGGAAGAATTTTTACCGCCAGGTCGAAAAAGTCGAATAAGTTTTTGCTCTCAAGTCCTTTTTTCTCTTCCTTTTTCGACTTCTTCGACTTTGAGGTAAATTTTTTCTTCAAAGCGCCCTGTTTTGCGGGTGGTATTTCGAATTCAAAACAACCACGGACGACATGGACCAACACGGACAAAATATATATTTGAAATTAAAAGCCTGTGTTTGTCCGTTCTGTCCGTTCTGTCCGTGGTTGAATTCAGAATTGCTCCGCAGCGCTCTTTACGCGGCGTTGAATTGTTTGTTTCAAAAGTATATAGTTGTACGATATTTTACGGGGAGTGCTGATGAAGGCGGTTGAACTTGCGAAAGCGTATGATCCCAAAACCTTTGAGGACAGAATTTACGGATTGTGGAAAGAATCGGGCTCGTTCAGGCCGGAAAACTGCCGCGGGACCGAAGATCCTCCCTATGTCATAGTCATTCCTCCGCCCAACGTAACGGGCGTGCTTCATCTGGGCCACGGGCTTAACAACAGCCTTCAGGATATCGTAATCCGTTTTCACCGCATGCGCGGCGGCCGTACCCTGTGGGTGCCAGGCACCGATCACGCGGGCATTGCCACGCAGAACGTGGTTGAAAAAAGGCTCAGGGCCAGGGGGGAAAGCCGCCGCGATCTGGGCCGGGAAAAGTTTATCGAAGAAACCTGGAAGGTCAAGGACGAACACCACGCCATTATTTCAAAACAGCTTGCCAGGCTGGGGGCCAGCCTGGACTGGTCGCGGGAGCGCTTTACCATGGACGAGGGCCTTTCCCGCGCGGTGCGCGAAGTCTTTGTCAGCCTCTATGAACGGGATCTGCTTTACAAGGGGAACTACCTTGTCAACTGGTGCTCCTCCTGCGGCACCGCCCTTTCCGACGACGAGGTTGAACACGAAGAATGCGCCGCGAAGATGTACCATCTTCGTTATTATTTCGCGGATGCCGCCGGTACTTCCGCCGCGAACGAAGGCGGCGCTTTACCCGCGAACGGGGCCGGGGGCGGCGCGTTCCTTGAACTTGCCACTACCAGGCCCGAAACCCTTCTGGGCGACACCGCGGTCGCCGTTCACCCTGAGGATCAACGCTACAGGGACGCGGCCGGGAAGACGGTGATTCTTCCCCTCGCGGAAAGGACGATCCCGGTAGTCGCCGATTCCTGGGTGGACAGGGAATTCGGCACGGGCGTCGTCAAAATAACGCCCGCCCACGATCCCAACGACTGGGAGCTTGCCAAACGGCACGGCCTTCCCATGATCAACATCCTTACCCCCGAAGGCCGCCTTAACGATGAGGTCCCCGAAAAGTACCGGGGCATGACGGTGGCGGAGGCGCGCGAAGAAGTTCTTGCCGATCTCAGGAAGGGGGGCTGGTTTATCCGCGAGGAGGATATTACCCACGCGGTGGGGCACTGTTACCGCTGCCACACGGTAATAGAACCCCGCCTTTCGGAACAGTGGTTTGTCCGCATGAAGCCCCTTGCCGAAAAGGCCCTTGCCTCATGGCGGAGGGGCGAATTTGTGTTTTATCCCCGCAAATGGGAAAATACCTTTCAGCACTGGATGGAAAACATACGGGACTGGTGCGTAAGCCGCCAGCTCTGGTGGGGCCACCGCATTCCCGCCTGGTACTGCGCGGACTGCGGGGAAGTTTCCGTGTCGCGGACGGATCTTTCCGCCTGTCCCCGCTGCGGGTCGGCCCGCGTTGAACAGGACCCCGACGTGCTTGATACGTGGTTTTCAAGCTGGCTCTGGCCCTTCAGCACGCTGGGCTGGGAAAACGAACGCTGCGATACGCCTGACTTTACCGCCTATTATCCCACCACGGCGCTTGTTACCGCTTACGACATCATCTTCTTCTGGGTGTCCCGCATGATCATGGCGGGCCTGGAATTCACCGGAAAAGCGCCCTTTAGCGACATTTACATACACGGCCTTGTGCGCGACAGGCACGGGCGCAAGATGAGCAAGTCCCTTGGCAACGGGCTTGATCCCCTGGAACTCGTGGAGGAATTCGGCGCGGACGCCCTGAGGTTTACGCTGGCCTTCATGTGCGCCCAGGGGCAGGACGTGCTTGTCGACAGGGAATCGTTCAAAATGGGATCAAAATTCGCCAACAAGATCTGGAACGCCGCCCGTTATATACTCATGAATCTTGAGGGAAGGGAACCCTGCGTGCGGCCTGACCTTCTTCCCGTGGACAGGTGGATATGGTCCCGGCTTAACCGGGCCGCCCGCGTCATGGAAGGGGCCTTTCTTTCCTACCGCTACAACGACGCGGCGCAGACGGCCTATGAATATTTCTGGAATGATTTCTGCGACTGGTATGTGGAGGCGGTGAAAATTTCCTTCCGCGACGGCGCGCCGCCGGCCGAAAAGGACAGGGCCGCTTCGGCGCTCCTTGAAGTCCTCGCGGAATCCCTGCGGCTGCTCCACCCGCTTCTGCCCTTTATTACCGAAGAAATATACGGAAAGCTCCCCGCCATATACAGGCCGGACGGCCTCCTTGTAAACGCGCCGTATCCCCGTTACAGCGAGGAGCGTTCTGTTCCCCAGGAGGAGCGGCGCTTTGACTTCCTCAAAGAAATGGTTGTCATGATACGGACGCTGAGGAGCGAATGCGCCGTGGCTCCCGGCAAAAAACTCCGCGCCCTCTTCCGCCTTCTGCCGGAAGGAGAAGCCGCGCTTGCCGGGCATGAGGAAATGGTGAAGCTGCTTGCCGGTCTTGGGGAACTTGAAACCGCCGGGGACCGCCCTGAAGGGGCCATAGGCGTTTCGGGCGGCAGGGCCGGTTTCGTGTTCGAGGTGTTTGTGTGCATCGCGGGCGCCGTTGACACCGAAGCCCTCAGGAAGAAATTCGGGCGCGATCTTGAAAAGGACCGCAGGTTTATAGAGGGGCTCAGGTCCAAACTGGCAAACGGGAATTTCCTCAAAAACGCCCCGCCCGATCTTGTGGAAGAGGAAAAGGCAAAACTGGAAGACGCCCTTGCGCGGGCGGGCCGTATTGAGGCGTACATCAGGGATATGGCTTAGGGCCGGGGAAAGGGGAAGGGAAGGGATATGACTACCGAGGAGATGCTGCGCCTTAAGGGAACACATCTGGCTCCCTACATACAGCTTGCCACTTCCCTTATAGGCAAAACCCGCGAGGGCGGCGGCAACATGTTCCGCCATCAGCTTGACACCATGGCCACCCTTATCGATTACGGCTATATAGATTCCATTCTCCTTAAGGCGTCCATTGTTCACGATGTCATTGAGGATATTCCCGACTTTAACCACAACCTGCTTCTTGCCATTGATTATGAAAGCCACGCCGTCTACGATCTGGTGCTGGAAGTAACCCGGCTTCCCGGCGAGACAAAGCCCGAATTTTTGACCCGTATCTGCAAGACGGGTTCCCGGAATTCCAAGGTCCTCAAGGTGGCCGACCGCATTTCCAACATGATCTCTCTTGGGTTTGTGGTGAACACCGGCTTCATAGACCGCTACATCATCGAAACCGAACAGTACGTTTTTCCCATTGCCGAAAAGGCGGACAAGGCCATGCTGGCCGAACTTAAAGCCCTTGTGGTCTCAAGGCGGCGTTACCTTGAGGCGCTGGCCCCCGTGCTTCCGGGGCCGCGGCGCTAGGAGGGGAGGCGGGTATGGGCGTGATCATTCTGGCCGCCGTCATTGCCGCGGCGGGCATTCTTGCCGGCCTCGATCTGGGCCGGAAAATAAACCTGCGTCATCCCCTTCCCCTTACCGCCTCCGTGCTTGTCTTCCCCAACGTCATACTTCTGGGCTGGTGGTTTTACAGAACCGCCTCCGCTTCCCTTTCGCCCCCTCTTGCCGCCGCCGTTCTTGCCGTCACGTCCCTCTTTGTCTTTTACCTCTGGGTAAGGCTCAACGTCTTTCCCCGCAGGGAAAAAAAGGGAAACATAAAACCCCGGTTTGCCCTCCGCGTCATGATGGGCGGGCGCTTCCTCTGCCGCACGGGGCTGTGGGCCGCCGTCCTTGAAGTCCCCTTCCTTGCCGTCTCGTATGTTCTTCTGCGGGGCGCGGTTCCCGGAGCCGTGTTTATTGCCAACGCCGTTTGCGGAGCGGGTATCGTGCTCTTTATACTCTGGAACGGCATGCTGCGCATCTTCTTTACGTCAAAAAGGCTCGGGGTATTCTGGCGGCTCTTGATGTTCTTTACCTGGTGGCTTCCCCCGGTAAATATCTTTGTTATCCTTTCCGCGTGCCGCCTTGTGTATGAGGAATACGATTTTGCCCTGTACAAGGAAAACCTCAACAGCATAAGGGCCGATTCGGAGATCTGCAAAACAAAATACCCCCTTGTCATGGTGCACGGCATACTCTTCAGGGACCTGAAATTTTTCAACTACTGGGGAAGAATACCGCGCGAACTTCTGCGCAACGGGGCGAAGGTTTTTTACGGAAACCAGGAAGCCGTGGGAACCATTGCCGCCAACGCGGAAGACATACGGAAGACCATCCTTTCGGTATTAAAGGAAACGGGCGCGGAAAAGGTAAACATCATTGCCCATTCAAAGGGCGGCCTTGACGCCCGCTGCGCCATAAGCACCCTGGGCATGGCGGAAAAAGTCGCGTCCCTTACCACCATCTGTACCCCCCACCGGGGCTGCCGTTTTGTCGACAAGGCCGCTTCCCTTCCCGGCTGGTTTTACCGTTTTGTCGCGGACATATTCGACGCCGTTTTCCGCAAACTCGGCGACAGGAACCCCGACTTCTACAACGCCACAAGGCAGTTTACCACGGCGTCAAGCGAAGCCTTTAACCGGGACACGCCCGATTCGCCCCTTGTGTATTACCAGAGCTACATGACCATGATGAAGGGCCCGGCAAGCGATCCCATGCTTGGCCCCGTGTGGCTCCTTGTCAGGGCGCTTGAGGGGGACAACGACGGCCTCGTGAGCCTTCCTTCCGCCCAATGGGGGAACTTCCGGGGCGTGCTGGTATCCGGATCGGGCCGGGGTATTTCCCACGGGGACATCATCGATCTTAAACGCGCCGATTACCGGGGCTTTGACGTAACGGAAACCTATGTAAATATGGTCCGGGAGCTGAGGGAAAAGGGCTTTTAGCGGCGCACGGCATGTGGTACAATTCTGTAATGGGGAAAAGCGCCGGGAGTGCCTTTTGCGGGCGGCGGCGCTGCAGGGAGGTACAAAATGGCGGAAAAGAGTTCATTGCGTCCTGTTATCAAAGTTATCGAAGACAAATGCGTTAATTGCCACCGCTGTATCATGGTGTGCCCCGCCAAGATGTGCAATAACGGTTCGGGGGACATTGTCGATCATCACCCGGATCTGTGCATAGGATGCGGGGAATGCATTTCCGCCTGTACCCACGGCGCCCGCGTCGGCATTGACGATTTTGACCTCTTTATGGCCGATCTTAAAAAAGGAAAAGATATTATCGCCATTGTGGCGCCCGCCGTTGCCGCGAGTTTTGAGGGCGCTTACCTTAACATGAACGGGTTCCTTAAATCCCTTGGAGTCAAGGCCGTCTTTGACGTAAGTTTCGGGGCGGAACTTACCATCAAGTCCTACGTTAATTACATGAAAAAGAAAAATCCCCCCACGGTTATATCCCAGCCCTGCCCCACGCTGGTTTCCTTTATTGAAATGTACAGGCCGGAGCTTATTCCCTACCTTGCCCCGGCGGACAGCCCCATGATGCACATCATGAAGATGATAAAGCGCTATTATCCCAAGTATAAAAACCACCGCATAGCCGCCATAAGCCCCTGTTTTTCCAAAAAGCGGGAATTTGACGCCGTGGGCCTGGGGGATTACAACGTGGCCTTTACCTCTATACAAACCTACCTTGAAAACGGGGGCGGCCCCCTTTCCAAATACCCCGAGACCGATTACGACAACCCCCCCGCCGAACGGGCGGTGCTGTTTTCAAGCCCCGGCGGGCTTATGCGGACCGTTCAGCGCTACGACAAGGACATCAACAGCCACACCCGCAAAATAGAAGGCTCCCCTGAGGTGTACCATTATTTCGCCTTTCTTGCCGACGCCATAAGAAAGGGCAGCGCCCCTGTTTATCAGCTTATAGACTGCCTTAACTGTTCCATGGGCTGCAACGGCGGCCCCGGCACGGGAAACCGGGGGAAACACCTTGACGACGTGGAGTACCTTGTGGAACGGCGGCATCTTGAGATGCGGAAAAAATACCAGCCCGATACCCTGTGGAAGAAGATCTTCGCCCGGAACAAGCTCGAAAAACTCCTTGATTCCTATTGGGAAGAAGGACTGTACACCCGTTCCTATACGGACAGATCGGCGATATTCAAAAAGATGGTCAAGGCCCCGGAGAACAGCGAAATTGACGCGGCTTTTGTCAAAATGCACAAGAAGACGAAGCAGGATATTCTTAACTGCGGGGCGTGCGGGTACAAGAGCTGCGAACAAATGGCCGTCGCCATTATCAACGGGCTTAACAAGCCTGAAAACTGCCGGTACTACGTGGAAATTGAAAAGACCCTTAAAACCGAAGAGCGCACAAAGAACATGCTTAACCAGGTCTATGATCACACCCTTGAGGAAATGTTCAAGAGCATAGACGGCCTTAAATCCCTTTCGGGGCAGATAGGGGAAACCGCCGACTGCGTTTCGCGTTCGTCGCGGGAAATAGAGCGGATGGTGGACACCATAAGGTCCATTCACGCCACCCTGGAGCACAACGCCGAAACGGTGCTGAAACTCAACGAGTCCTCGGCGGAAGGCAAGGACCGCATGCACAAAATAGGGGAGCTGATAGCCGAAGTTTCCGATCAGTCGGAGGCCCTTATAGAGGCCTGCGGGACGATAGGCAGCATTGCCGATGAAACAAGCATTCTGGGCATGAACGCGGCCATTGAGGCCGCCCACGCGGGCGATGCCGTGGGCAAGGGCTTCGCGGTAGTGGCCGGGGAAATACGGAAACTTGCCGACAATTCCGGCCATCAGGCCGTTGAAATATCGAATAACCTGAAAAAGATAAAGGAACTCATTATCAATTCAAGGGAATCTTCCGATCATGCCCGTGAACAGTTCGACAAAATGGCCTCCCTTATTGACGCCGTAAAAAACGAGGAACTGCGGATAAAAGAGGCCATGGACACCCAGAACGCCGGAAGCAGCCAGGTGCTGGATTCCCTTGGCGAAATAAACGCCCTTGTCACAAAAATAAGGGGCGCCTCCGCCGCCCTCTTGTCGTCGGGCGAGGCGGTTGTAAAAGACATCAATTCCCTTAAATCCATGTCGGAAACAGGGGTCTCCGCCTCCTCGTTTTGAGCGCCCCCGCGCCTTTTTCAGTGTCAAAATTCCCCTTATCCGGCGTCTTGCCCTGCCCTCAAAAAACGCCGATAAACAAGGGAACCGGGGATTTTTTTGGAGAAAATGTTATACTATATACAGAACATGCGGAATAAACAAACAATGCGGAGCGGCCGGGAAGACGGCGTGTACCTTTTTCAAGGCCGGCATTCCCCTTTGACAATTTTACCGTCCCTGAAAAGCAAACGCCGGCGTCCCTCCGGCCCGCCCCCCCGGCTCATCATGATTGCCGTCATGCTCATGTGCGCCTTTGCGGCTTTTGGGGATACATTTACATGGGAGGGAACTACCAATTCCGACTGGGATGAGCCCCTCAACTGGAGCGGCTATTTAAGTCCATTCCCGAGTACGGGTCCCGGAGAGACTTCTGGTGCTAGCGATACCGTGACCATTCTCGAAACAGGGCCGGCTTTTTGGCCCGTTCTTTCCGGGACGGACAGGTATTTTGTGGATTTAACCATTGAACCAGGCGCTTCTATGAATATGGGCGGCGTCCTGGTTCATATTGGCGGGGCTCTGAATATCCAGGCCGCTTTGGGGAATGTCACCAACTTTGATACCCTTGAGCTAACCGGCAGCGGTCCGTCGACGGTAAATATAACAAACGGTATTTCGATTGCAGACGTAAACGTCGTGGGGTCGGTTCAGCTTCTTGATGATTTAGATGATTTACATGTTTCCTCAAATCTTAACGTTTATGGAACGCTTGATCTAAATGGTAAGACGGCAGGCGTTGCAGCAACTGTTACCTGCAACAATGAGATTGTATTCAACAACGGCAGTATTGACTGCGGTACTTTTGCGACGGTACCGTCGACAATCCTTAACGCTACGGGAGGCGCGCGTATTGTCGCGTCGGGTACTGTAGATCTGGGATCGGTGACTTCAGCAAATTTCACCTATCCCAATTTATGCTCTCTTGAGATGTCGGGTATCGCAGACCTTACTGTCAACGCCTCGACGCCGAATAATTTGGGAAGCCTTACGGTAACGAGCACGGGCGGTGTAACGCTTCAGTCATCCCTTATGCTTGCGGGTGATCTGACGATCACATCGGGTGGTTCACTAGATACCAATGCGAACAGCGTCGCGCTGAACGGCACGGCGAGGCAAACCGTGACATTGGGTACGGCAACTACGCTTGATGTCCTTACAGTGGCGAACACGACAGGGCCTATTGCCTTTAGCGGCGCGCTTACCATAACAAGCGGCGGGCTTTCCGTAACTACCCCCCCGGTGGAACTGAACGGAACGATCAGCGTTGGCGGCAGTAACCTGAACCTTGGAAGTGTAACGCTGACCGGAGGCCCGTCCGGGCTTTCAACCACATCAAGCGGGAATATCGCGCTGGGCGCAGTGACAAACGCTTCGGCGCAAGCCCTTACCGTTAACGCCGCGGGTTCCGTTACCTTTAGCGGCGCGGTGGGAGGCGGCACGCCGTCGCTTGCGTCCCTTGATGTTACCGGCCCGGGCGGGATAAACATCAACGGCGGGGCGGTAACGACCAACGGACCGCAAATCTACAGAAGTGACGTCACCCTTGGCGCGCCTACGACGGTCCTCAATTCAGGCACGGGCGCCATGAGCATAGCGGCCATAGCCGGAGGCGGTAACGCTCTAACCCTGCGGTCTTCCGGCACGACGGGAACAATAACGGTAAGCGGGAATGCGGCGAACCTTGACACGGTGACGCTGCATGACGCGTTCGACACGTTTCCGGCGGGTCTTGTGAATTTTCAGAACGGCCTTACGGCTACATCTCTTTCGACTTACGCGGG
>JAISEB010000130.1 GCA_031264395.1 Treponema sp.
CCGGGAATTTATCAATACCGGTATTTTGTCCCTGGTTATTCCCGGGACCGTTTTTTTTATTTTGCTCCTCTGGGGGTTCCGGAAGAAAAATGAATTCCGGGAAACGGCGTTTGGCTGGACGCTTCCGGTACTGGGGGGCGTCTTGTTGTTTTATGCCCTGCCCACCATATTTCTGTATCCCGCGGAATTCCTTCTGCCGGGGCAAAGCGTATTCAATACGGATTTTCTCTATAAATTAGTAGGGTTTCTCACCGGGCTCGTGGTAGTGGTTTTAAGCGCCCTGGGCCTTTTTGAATCCGCCAGGGGCCTGTCTTCAGTGACGGTGAAGATTTTTTTGAGCGCCGCCCTGGGGGTAACCATAGTGAACCAGCTTTCGGTTATTCTCCAGTTCCTCCTGGCCCGGCGGCTTATCGCCGTACCCCGGTGGGTGTTCAGGATGATGGTGAGGATTATCAATTATAACAGCCTCTTTTTATACCTCGTCATGGGCCTGAGTTTTGTGATTCCCGTCTTTTTGTGTCTCCGGACTTTCCGTCCCCTGGAGCCCTGCCGGAACCCCGCGGAACAGCGGAAGCTCAGGGCGGGCCGGCGGCGGGAGCGGCGGTGGATTGCCGTGGTGTTCTGCGGGTATGTAACCGCTGTTTTGTCTTTAACGGTTATAAAAAGCTACAATGAGCGGGGGGTAACCCTGACGCCGGCGGAACCCATGACCATAGCCGGAAACGAAATTGTTATTCCCATCGAAAAAATTGAGGACGGTCATTTACACCGCTATAATTATACCGCCGCGGACAATATTGAAATGCGGTTTATCGTGATTAAAAAAAATGAAGTGGCCTACGGCGTGGGCCTTGACGCCTGCGACATCTGCGGCAACACCGGGTACTACGAAAGAAAAGACGAGGTGATCTGCAGGCTCTGCGATGTGGTGATGAACAAATCAACCATAGGTTTCAAAGGAGGCTGCAATCCGGTGCCGCTTGAATATTCGCTGAGGGAAGGCGGGATGATCGTGCGGCTTTCCGATCTTGAAAATGAAAAAGGCAGGTTCAAATAATGTTCGGACGAATGGTGCGCGGCGCCCTTCTCCGCCAGAAGGGCAAGATGCTGATGGTTGCCTTTACCGTCGCGCTCGGCGCGTCGCTTGCCTCGGCAATGCTCAACGTGATGCTTGATGTAGGCGACAAGGTTAACCGGGAACTCAAGGCTTACGGGGCGAACATCAATGTTCTGCCCCGGGGCGCTTCGCTGCTTGACGATCTGTACGGAGTCAGCGAGGGAAGCGGTGTATCCGACAAGTATCTTTTTGAAGACGACCTTGTCAAAATCAAGACGATCTTCTGGGCCTTTAACATTGTCGATTTTACGCCCTACCTCATAAGCCGGGCGGAAGCGTCCGGGGAGGCCGGGGCCGGGACGCAGGTACGGATGGCCGGCGTATGGTTTAACCGCCACCTTGAGCTGCCCACGGGCGAGACGACGGATACCGGCATACGGAACATGAGGCGCTGGTGGGATGTCAACGGAAGCTGGGTTGATGATGAAGAGGAAGACGCCGCCATGGTCGGGGAAGACGCGGCCATGCGGCTTGGCCTTGCGCCGGGGAGCGTCTTTACCGCCCGCGTCGGGGAAAAGTCGGCGCGCTTTACGGTCAAGGGGATCTTCAGCGCCGGCGGGGACGAGGACGGCGCCGTCTATGTGCCTCTTGCCGCCGCCCAGAAACTCGCGGAAAAGGACGGCCTTGTGAACAGGGTGGAGGTGAGCGCCCTTACCACGCCGGATAACGAACTGGCCCGCCGGGCGGCACAGGACCCCTTGAGCCTTTCGCCCAAAGAACACGAAGCCTGGTACTGCACCGCTTACGTCAGCGCTATCTGTTATCAGATAGACGAAGTGGTCACAGGCGCCGTGTCAAAACCCATACGGCAGGTGGCCGAATCGGAAGGGGCCATTCTGGAAAAGACCCGGCTCCTCATGCTCCTTATTACAGTGCTCAGCCTTGCCGGTTCGGCTCTGGGGATCTCCAACCTGGTAACGGCCGGCGTCATGGAAAGGGCGGCGGAAATAGGGCTGCTTAAGGCCGTGGGCGCGGAAGATGTTTCCGTGTCGGCGCTGGTGCTTACCCAGGTGCTCCTTACCGGCGTAGCGGGGGGAGCGGCCGGTTACTTCGCCGGTCTTGGATTCGCCCAGATCATAGGACGGACGGTTTTTGATTCGGCCATAGACATCAAACCCATGGTCATACCCATAGTGGCCGTGCTGGTGTTTTTTGTGTGTATTGCCGGAAGCATTCCCGCCATACGGTTCCTTCTTTCGCTGCGGCCCGCAGAGGTTCTCCATGGAAGGTAGGGGAAGGGAATGAACAGATCCCGTTTTTATGTGAAGATGGTGGTAAGCTCCCTTGTCCGCAGGAGGTCCCGCATGATCACGGCTCTTCTTGCCGTGGCGACAGGCGCGGCGATCCTGTCGGGGCTTGTCACGATCTCCTGCGACATACCCCGGCAGATGGGAGAGGAATTCCGTTCCTATGGAACGAACTTCGTGATCGTCCCTTCCGGCGGTTCCGTTCTTATGAGCGGGGAAACCGTTGAAAAGGCCGCGTCTTTTCTTCCCGGTGAACTGGTCGCCGGAATCGCCCCTTACCGTTATCACGTCATAAAAATCAACGAACAGCCCTTCATGGCGGCCGGCACCGATATGGAAGGCGCGCGGAAGACAAGCCCTTACTGGTTTGTCTCCGGCCGCTGGCCCCTTGAACAGGGAGAAGCCCTCATAGGGGAAGAGGTGGCTTCCGTCATACGCCTTGGACTGGGAAGCGTTTTTACCGTTGACGGACAGGACGGGGGAGGCGCGCTTTTCAGCCGGGAATTTACCGTCACCGGCGTTCTGCAGACTGGCGGAACCGAAGAGGCCTTTGTGTTCATGTCCCTTGACGACTTTGAGACCATGACAGGGGAAAGCGGCTTTGACGTTGTGGAGTGCAGCATACGGGCCCCCGCCGAAACACTTGAAGAGCTTGCCCGGAACATTTCCGCCGGGGTGGAAGGGGCAAGCCCCCGCCTTGTAAAACGCGTTACCGATTCCGAAGGCGCCGTGCTTACAAAACTGCAGGCGCTGATCCTCCTTGTCACCGTAGTTGTGCTCGTTCTTATTATGATCTGTGTGGCCACGACAATGATGGCCGTCATCGCCGAAAGAAGGCGGGAAATAGGACTGCGCAAGGCGCTGGGGGCTTCCGGCCAGAGCCTTGTGAATGAATTTATCGGGGAAGGAATTTTTCTCGGCGCCGCCGGAGGCGTTTTGGGCTCGGCGCTGGGTTTTGTTTTCGCGGAAGTCGTGGGCCTTAACGTGTTCAACCGTTATGTCGCCTTTCCCGTTCTTCTTCTTCCCCTTACCCTTGCCGCCTCGGTTATTGTTACCTGCGTTGCATGCATCATCCCCGTACGAAGCGCCGTTGACGTTGATCCGGCGATAGTGCTCCGGGGGGAATAGGAGCGTATATGGATCTTCTGGAATTGAAGAACGTTTCAAAGAATTACGGGAGCCTTGCCGCCCTCAAGGATATACAGCTTTCGGTGCGGCGAGGGGAATGGCTTGCCATCATGGGGCCTTCCGGCTCGGGAAAAACCACCATGATGAATATCATAGGCTGCATGGACAAGCCTTCGGCCGGGGAGGTGATGCTTGACGGCGCCCGCATTTCCGGTGAAAGCAGCAGGAACCTTACCGCCATAAGAAGGGACAAGATAGGGCTTATCTTTCAGCAGTTTCATCTGGTGAATTACCTTACCGCGCTTGAAAATGTCATGGTTGCCCAGTATTACCACAGCATGCCCGATGAAAAGGAAGCGATGGCGGCGCTGGAACGCGTCGGGCTTACCGCGCGCGCCAGGCACCTTCCCAGCCAGCTTTCCGGCGGGGAGCAGCAGCGGGTCTGCATAGCAAGGGCGCTGATCAATTATCCCGCCCTTATACTTGCCGATGAACCGACGGGGAACCTTGACGAGGCGAACGAGAATATCGTGATTGATATTTTCAAACAGCTCCACGCCGAAGGAAGCACGATCATCGTGGTGACCCATGATCCGGAAGTTGCCGAAGACGCGGAGCGGACCGTGGTGCTGGAGCACGGCAAAATTGTAAAAATCGTTGGTAACGGCGTTGTTCGATAACCCAGGTTACTGAATAACGCTGTTTGCGTTACCGGACAAGTCTCATACAAAGGGAGTCTTCAATGAAAAACGGAAAGAGAGGCGCGCTTTTAGGCGGCATAGTTCTGCTGTGCTGCGCCGTGTTTTTTTCAGGCTGCGGCGGGGGATCTTACCGGGACGGAACCTATGCCGGAAGAAGCGGCGAAGACGATACGGGCGCATGGGGGGAAGTGTCCCTTGTCATAAGCGGCGGCAGGATAACCGGCTGTACCTTTGTTACCTGGCAGAAAGACGGAACGGTAAAGGGTGAAGATTACGGAAAGATACACGGCGAAATTTCGAACCGGTCCCATTACGACAAGGCCCAGCTCGCCGTCAGGGCCATGGAGCAGTACGCCTCGGATCTGGCCCGCACCGGAAACATTGGGGATCTTGAGGCGGTAAGCGGGGCAACCATAGCCTGGGACCAGTTCAACGAAGCGGTAATGAAAGC
>JAISEB010000140.1 GCA_031264395.1 Treponema sp.
CTGTAGTACCCATTCTTGCTGATTATCAGATGGTCTAGCACACGAATCCCTATAATTTTTCCTGCTGATACTAGCAATTCTGTCACGTCCCTATCTTCTGATGATGGCAGGAGTGAACCGGAGGGATGATTATGGCATACGATAATGGAGAGGGCATTATCTTTTATGGCGTGTTTGAATACTTCTCTGGGATGAACGAGCACAGTGCCAGGCACCATTTTTAGTTTTTCTTTTTCTTCTCTTCTTCTTCGACTTCTTCGACCTCGCGGTAAATTCTTTCTTCAAACCATGCCGCCTTAAAACCAAAAAAGTCCGTCCTGTCCGCGAGGTCCGTGGTTTTTTCTCTTTCTTCCCTTATTCTCCAACTTCTTCGACTTCTTCGACCTTGCGGTAAATTTTTTTCTTCAAAGCGCACTGCCTTAACGGGAATTGTGACGCCGAAAAAAGCCCGCGCGCGGGAGGGCCAAAAGGCTTTCTGGATCATTCCCTCCGGAAGGAGTATACTAAAGGCGTATGAAGCGGCTTCCGGTTCTGGTGTTTTCGCTTTTCGTCTTTTCCGGCGGGGAACCTTTCGGTGCGCGCGGTTCCCCCGCGCTGGGGGCACAGAACAGAAGGCCGGTGATCGTGGCGCTGCCTTTTTCCATCGAAGGCATAAGCGGCGATGAAGGACGCCTTCTGGAGTCGCTCATTCATTCGTACCTTTCCGAACTGGGAGAAGTAATCGGCGTTCCCCGGGAAGCGGCGTCCGGGGAAACAGACCCTGTCACAGGCGCTTTTTCCGAAAGACCCGACTTTACCGTATCGGGGAGCATACGGGCGGAAGGGGAACTCCGTACGCTTACCATGAACATGGGGGCGGCCGAAGGCGGGACAAGAACCTGGTCCTATTCCTACAAAACCACCGGAGAACTGGTCCTCAAGGCCCGTTCCGCGCTGGAAGCCGCCTTTACCCCGCCGGCGGGCGAAGAGGCTCCCGTTGCGGCCGAGGACATCAGCGAAAACCGGATCATGGGAAGCTGGAAGGGGGAAAGCGGCGTTGAGACGGTGCGCCTGTACCGGGGGGGACGGGGCGTGGCGATCTTTTCTTCCGGCGTCCACATGACGCTTTCCTACACGATAGACAACAACGTCCTTACGGTGCGGCAGGTTTCCCCAAACACGGAACGGTATTACTATCCCCTGCCCTATGAAGACGCCAGGGCGCTCAGCGCCGGGGCGGAACCGGTGATCTGGGAGCTGAGGCTGTACGGCAGGGGAACCGCGCTGCGGGGGCTTAAAATGTCGACAGGTTTCCGCCGGAACGGGGACGAAACGGAACTGATCCCCGAAGTACGGGATGTCGAATGGACAAAGGGCCCCGGCGGCGCTTTACCCAGCGGCCCGGGCCGTCAATAGCGCGCCCGCTTGAGCGCGTCGAAAACCAGGAGAAGCGCGAAGACGGCCCCGCCGGCCGAAAGGGCTATTATCTTTATAAGGCGGTCGTCCATGAATTCCGGCCGGTACGCCCTGACAACTTCGCCGGGCCGGACATCGGGACGTTTTACCCCGCCAAGCCCCACGATGCGGACAAAGCGTTCGTCCCTGTTGCCGTATCCCAGTTCCCTGGCGTAAACGGCTATGGTGTCCCTGTCGTAAAGAAGGCTGTTTTTGGTATTTTCAAGGGTTTCGTTGACAAGGCCGAGTTTTTCCATGTTGGCCCGCTGTTTATCCCGTTCCAAAAGAAGCTCCCGGTACGCGGAAAGCCCCATGGCTCCGGCAAGAAAGGACAAAACGGCGTACACGGCGGCGGCCGTCCAGAAGGCGGTGAGATATTTTAAGACTCCCATTGTCAAATTTACGGAAAAGAGGGACGGTATCTTGAGCATATGCGGTTGACAACGGGAAAAACCCTGGGCTAAGATCTAAACCGTGGAGGCTTTGGGGGTAATTATCCCAAAAAACTCTACTTATATGACCCGTATTGGCCGATAATCAGTAATATACGTGTTATAATTGGGAGCGGTTCATGGCAAGTGAAAAGAAACCTTCGATATATTATGATCGCGGTACAATAGGCTCCTCCGCCGAACTTGACGAGTACGGCGTATGGGTCAAAAGCGAACCCCAGGATCTTTCCTTTGCCGGCGCCGAGGGCCAGGAATTTGCGGAATCTTCCCCGCCGTCTTCCGGTTCCGCCGGGGATGATTTTGATCCCGTATCAGGCGCGGACGATCTTTCTTCGCTTCCCGATCTTGATATTCCCGATGAAGACAGCTTGAGCGGCCTTGACGATCTTGGCCTGCCCGAACCGGATAACGGCGAAGATTTTTCCGGCGCTGTGGAAGCGGCCGGCCTTGAGGAGCAGGAAACCGGGGACAGCGGCGAAGAGGGATTTACCGAAATCTCCATGGACGATTTTCTTGAACCCGCCGAGTCCGAGCTGGCCGAGCCCGTTCCTGTCAAAGAAAAAAAACAGGACGGGGATCTTTCCACCCAGCTTCTCATGAAAATAGCCGATGAACTTGCGTCCATTAGAACGGAACTGACCACGCTGAAAAAGGAATTCGCCGTTGTAAAGGGGGAACCATCCGCCGAGGAGCACGGCGACTCCCAGAACCGCGGGGGCTTCTTTGACGAGGAAGACGATGAAAAGATAGCCCTTACCGGGGATGAACTTGACAACATACTTAACACCGCCGACTTTACCGAGGAAACAGGCGCCGACGCGACCGGGGAACTCAAGGACGACGCTTTCGCGGAAACGGACGATCTTGGCTCTTTCGGTACAATGGACGAAACTCCCCTGCCGGACATGCTTTCCGATCAGGAAGACATCATAGGTTCGGGGGAAGGTGAAAAGGAGATTGAGGAAGACGGCGGTTCCGTCCCGGACGACGGGGACGCGGGCGGCTTCAGCTTCGGGGAACCCGAGCTTGACGAACTGGGAAGCGGGACGAAGGTGGAGGATCAGATCCCCGATTTTTCCCTTGACGAACTTGATAACGGCAATGACGGGCTCGAACAGCTCCGGGAAGACGGGGCCGTGCCCATGACCCTGCCGCCCGAGGATACGACGTATCTGGAAGAAGATCCCCTGGCGGCGGAAAAAATTGAAACCGGAAACGAAGATTCCGCCGAAATTTCCCTCGAAGATTCCGCGGGCGATTTTGCCCTTGACGACCTTTCCCTTGACGAAAGC
Organism: Treponema sp.; assembly: GCA_031264395.1. Lineage (GTDB taxonomy): Bacteria > Spirochaetota > Spirochaetia > Treponematales > Breznakiellaceae > JAIROE01. The sequence goes on from JAISEB010000140.1 coordinate 3,179, forward strand.
GCCCTGGATCTTTCCGAGGCGGTTATCGACGAACCGGACCTCAGCGCCGGCATTACGGAAAATCCCCTGATGGAACCTTCGCTGGATGATTTTTCCCTTGACGACGACATTTCCCTGGATCTGGATCTTTCCGAACCTGAGGAAAAAACCGCCGGGGACGGGGAAAACGCCGACGAAGGCGCTGCGGAAGATACCCCGGAAGATATTTCAATAGAGCTGGACGACGATACCGCCTTTGATATTTCCGCCGAAGAGGGGGATGTTCAGAGCGGGGAAGACATTTCTGTTCCCGAGGTTCCCTTTCCGGATATTAACGCGGAAGACATTACCGAAGAGGTTGCCTTTGAAGATACGCCGGAACTGCCCTCGGTCAAATCCGCCGAAGACGACAGTTTCGCGCCTGTCATTCCCGAAGGCTTCATCGTGGAGGCCGACGATTCGCAGGTCCCCTTTGAGGACGACATTGAAGAGAAGGAAGTGCTCGCCGACGGCGGCATAACCGCCCTTGATGAAACGGCGGAAACGCCCCCGGAGGAGGAGGCCGTAACGGCGGAGCTTCCCCGGGAAACCGAAGATTCAGGCGCGGCGGAGGAAGGGGACGACGATGAGACTATGGACATCCCTTCCAACATCAAACAGGAACTTAAAACCGTTCTTTCCTATATGGATCAGCTGCTTGAATCGCTGCCCGATGAAAAAATAGAAGAGTTTGCCAGATCCGAATACTTTGATACCTACAAAAAACTGTTCAAGGAATTGGGACTTGTATAAATGGGGCTTTTAAGCAGAGCCGGTATCAAGACCCGCGTATCAGGCGGGCCTTCCGCCCAGGAAAGGGAATCTTTTCCGGGAACGGAGCGGGGCCTTCTGAAACAGGGACAAATAAAAAAGGCCGCGCATACCGTTTCCCCGCAGGGCGTCATGGACGGGATAGGCGCGTATTGCGGAAACAGCCGGGACTTCCAGGGCATTGTGTTTGAAATGCCCGACGAATACCGCGATTCGGCCGAATTTTCCGGGGCGCTTTCAAGGATCGTGGGCGCACTGGGCTCGTCACTGCCGCTGCCCTGCCGTTTTTCCCTTGTCCTTGTTCCCGGCGATTTTGATCATGAACTTCTGGCCCACAGGCTGTCAAAGAGCCTTAAAATCAGGGCGCCCCTGCAGTTCAGGGCAAACAGTCCCGCCGAGGCGATGAAACACCTTCACGCCTATCTGTAAGATGCCGGAAACCGGACTTGAGAAAACGGGGAAAAATAAAGACGGCGGCTTTGTGCGTCTGCATTCCCGTTTCAATCCGCGCCTTGAGGCGGAACGCTACCTTGACGCGCTTTCGATCAGGGACGAAATAAAATATTTTATACTGATTGAGCCGGGAAGAGGCTACCTTGCGTCCCTTCTTGCCGGGCGGCGTCCGGGGGCGAAGATCATCTCCCTGCATGTTGAAGAACCCGAAGAGGAGGAACCCGCCGCGCCGGAAAGGACGGCCTCCTGGTCGCCCCTCCGGGGGCCTCTTTCCGCTTTTCTGGAACGTGAAATTCCCGACACCCCTTCTTCGCGCATCATGATCGTGGAATGGCGGCCCGCGCGTACCGTCTACGGCAGGGACTACCTTTCCCTTGTCGCCGAAACGGCTGAATTTATACGGCGGGCCGACGCCGGCGCGCGCACGCTCCGGGCTTTCGGCGGAAGATGGATGCGGAATTTCTTCCGCAATCTTTCCTTTCCTTTTACGTTTCTCAAAGCGCCCTCCCCCCCCGCGCCTTTTCTTGTCGCCTGTTCGGGGCCCGGCCTTGAGGGGGCGCTTTCCCGCATACAAAAAATGAAGGAAGACGGGTGCTTCATCCTCGCGGCGTCCTCATCGGTCATGGCGCTCCGCGCCGGAGGGATCATCCCCGACATGGTGATCAGCACGGACGGGGGAAACTGGGCGCTGCTCCACCTCTACGAATGTCTCCGCCCGGGCGCGGAAAACCAGGCGGCTTTTGCGGCCGGCCTCTTTGCCGCCCTGCCGTCCCAGTGCTCCGGCTTTCCCCTTCTGGCAATAGACGACGGAAGCTTCTGGCAGCGTATCGTCCTTTCGGGCCTGGGCATTCCTTCGGTTTCACTGGCGCAGAGGGGGACCGTGGCGGCTTCGGCGCTGGACCTGGCGTTTCATCTTTGCGCGGACGCGGATGCGGACGGGGGCGCGGGCGGGGTTTTTATAGCCGGCGCGGATCTTCTGGTCCGGGGAATACGCACCCACTCAAGGCCCTACGGCTTTGACCGTCTTGTTTCGGAAGATTCGTCACGGCTCGGCCCCGCCTACTCGCGGAGTTTTGAAAGGGCCCTTGCCGCAAGAGAAGGGGGAAG
>JAISEB010000178.1 GCA_031264395.1 Treponema sp.
GACATTTCCCGCCGCGTCGAGGGACAGGGGGATGTCCAGACCATACTGGGCCGGATATTCCTGGCTTATCCCATGGGGCCGGAGTCGGATGTGGAAGGGGCCCTTTCCTTTGCCGAACAGTACGCGTCTACCCTGCCCGCCTCGCGGGGGAAGAAGATAGTCCTTGTAACCGACGGGGGGAACGTCCCCTCCGTGGCTTCCCTTGTCGACGCGGCGAAAAGGCGCCTTGAGCCGCGGGGAATAAACCTTGACCTTGTTCCGGTTCCCCTCGCCGCCCTTCCCTCCTCGAACCGGCCCCTGGCAAGAGGCCCCGAAACACGGCCCGCCGCGGAAAGCCGGCCGGCCGTTCCCTCCGCTCCTTCTACTCCTTCCTCTCCTTTAGCCCGGCCGGAAGTCCGGCCTGACGGCGTGGACGCCCCCGCCGGGCCGTCCCCCTCCCCCGCGGCCGAATCACCGGGAGCAGGCGGCGTTTCCGGCGCGCCGGGCGGTGACGGCGCTCCCGGCGCCGAAAGCGGCGCGGCCCCCTCCGCCGGGAAAACCGAAGACGCGGCGCCTGTTCCCCCGGCCGCCCCGCAGGGTTCCCCTGCTGCCGAAACCGCCGCGCCCGCGGACCGCCGGGGTTTTACCTTCCCGGCTTTTTCCCTGGGCATGTTTCCTTATATTGCCGGTTTTGTGATCCTTGTCCTCCTTGTCCTCGGGCTCATCCTCTTCATCGCGGGGAGGGACCTGCACGGAAGCCCGAACCGGGCCATTTCCAGGGCCGCGTCGGCCCGGCCGTCAAGGCCGGCGGAGCCTCCTCCTCCCAGAGAACCGCAGCCGCAGCCCGCCGAGGGGAGCGCCGATCTTCTTACCAGTTATGCGGCAAGCCAGCGTCCCCGGGTAAGCCCCTATGCCCACCGTTACAAACCCCAGCCGGTTGAATACGAAGGGCCGCTCATGCTGAATCTTTTTGTGGAAGATCAGAACACCGCCATAGGAAAGCGGAACATACACGCCGTGAAGCAGGGGTATTCTTTTACCGTGGGCGGAGGCAAATCGGATTTTCTTATCTTCCTTGTGCCCATGCCGCCCCATATCGGGGAAATACGCTGCGACGGCAATAACTGCACCTTTATCCCGAAAAAGCCCAAATATTTTCCGGATACGGGCCCGCAGCAGATTTCCGACTGCATAGGAAAGACGATACGGGTTGTCTCCGACAAAAACTACGAACTCCACTTCAGGATGGAGCGTTACGAGGACCCCCTGCGGGCGCTGAACCGTCTTTTGCGGTCGGTCAGTGTTCCGGGTTAGCGGCGGGCGCGGTAAGGACTTCGAGGGTGCGCGCGGCCTTGCGCGCTATGCCTGTGTTTTTATCACTCTTCATGGCCTCCACTTCGGGAATAAGGCTTCGTAAACCGTTGTTCGCCGCCATGTCAAGCGCGTAGATTTTTTCCACAACGCCTCCGGAAGCAAAAAAACGGCGGGTTATTTCCTCAAGGCCCGGCGCCCTCGCTTCCCCTATTACCTTGAGGAAACCGTTGTAAAGGGCCGTCTGGTTCTTCCTTTTGGCTTCGTCAAGCTCGGCGATAAGGGCGGCGGCAAAGGCGGCCGGTTCGTTTTTCATCAGCATTTCCGCGGACAGGATCCGTATCCTGTCCGGGCCGCCCCTGTCCGAAAAAAACTTTTCCAGTATGGAAGTACATTCGCCGTTTCCAATGGCCCCAAGCGCCCTTAGGGCGGCGTCCTTTACCGCCGGAACGTCGTCCCGTTCGGCCCTGAAACGGAGATAGGGGACGGCCGCCTCGAATTTACGCACCCTGCTCGCCTCGGCGGCGGCGATACGGGTACGGTAGTAGGAATCCCTGAAGGCTTCAAGTATCGCCCTGTCAACCTCTTCCCCCGAAAAAGGGCCCAGGGCGGCTACCGCGCTGGCCCTGACATTGGGGTCCCCGTCGTTTATGGCGGCGGTTACCGCTTCCACGCCCGCCTGGTCCCCTATCTTCCCCAGGCTGTCAAGGGCCGCGATGCGAAGGGGCATGCGCTCCTCGCTGTTCCCCGCTATACCGGCGAGAAATTCAACGGCCTTTTCCGAGCCGCCTTCCCCAAGGGCGGCAATGATTTCCCGGCGGTTTTCATCGCCCGGATCGCGGGCGGTGTAATAGTCGATAAGGTACAGGGCCGCGTCTCCGGCGGATTCGCTGTCCGCCGCCGATGCCCGGCCCAGCGCCCTGAAGGCCGCGTTCATGAAGCGGCGTTCCTCCGAATCGAGAATCGCCTTGAGGGGTTTTATGGCGGCGGGGGCCTGTATCCTTCCCAGATAATCGATGGCGGTAAGGACCGTTTCGCCCGATTCCTCGTCCCATTCCTCAAGAGCCCGCACGGCCCTGTCTTCAAGGCCGGTTTTTTGCCGGCCGGCGAAAAAGGAAAAGACCCCGGAAAGTATGCTCCGGTTTCTGGTATTTTGAACGAGTTCCACAAGTTCATCATCAAGATAATCGGCGTTCTCGTTTTTAAGCGCCTGGATAAGGGAAGCGATTTCCGTCTCTGTGCCGTAGCGTATGGTCGCGTAACGGGAAGCCTCCACGGTATTTTCCGCGAATTTTCCGCCCTCA
>JAISEB010000263.1 GCA_031264395.1 Treponema sp.
ATTTTATTTCTATTTATATAACTTGCTATCAACAACACTACTGCAACAAATATTGAACCAAGCATTTCGTGTGGCATAGTCCATAAGGCGGTACTATATGGATTGCCGCTACCAAAAAAAGTTGATAAAAAAGTATAACCAATAACTTTAAATAGGCTCGAATCAAAATTATAACACCATGACAGCCATGTATTTTTTCCCAAAACATCAATGGCTTTAAAATTAAACATCAAACTTGATTTCATCAAAAAATGGCTGATTAATGCCATTGAAAAAATTGGTATCCCAAGGCGTGGTATTCTTTTTATTATCATGGCCGCCAATTTTGTGAAATCAGATTTTTTTATAAAAGCCATTGAAAGTACAATACCAGACAGAACAAAGAATATTTTTACCGACAGCCCGCCATCTAATAATAGTCTAAAATATCCATTTTGGAGGTTTGTCAGAAAGCGAGGCTGGTTTGGAACATCATAAGTAAACGTTAATGCCGTATGACCCATACAAGCAATTAAAGCTGACCAGCCACGTAATCCATCCAGGTAATTTATTCTATTCTCGTTCTTTATCATTTTTATACCTCCGTTAAAGTCTCGTATAATATTGTAATTATTTAACAAATTGTCAAGTCATTATTTTCACCGTCATGGACGGCGGCGCTTTTTAAATTCCGGTTTTTATGTCATTTAACGCGCAATATATGAAAACAATTACCGCCCCATCCTGGATGGGTATTTGAATGTGCAGAAGGCCTGGAATGAAATAGAATGCGGCAACCACTATGTCAGATCCATGGCAAGCTTGGGTATTTACACACAGAGAAAAGACGAAACCGGAAAACTTTTCCGCCGTGTTGAAGTAATAGAGTTGTTCAATAACTTCCTTTAAAAACCAGAGTTACCCTTATCGCCGCCGCCATTCACCCTTTCACGCCCGCGGCGATGAGCTTTTCCGCCCTTTCGTCATAGGCCGACTTGTCCCAGTCCCCGTATATTTCCACGGAGGAAAAACCCGCCTCTTGGAGCAGGCGGCGCAGTTCGGAGGCGGCGTAGAGGCGCTGGGTAAAAACCTTCTCGAAGCGCTCCCCTTCTTTCAGGAGTATCCACCGGTTTGTAAGGGCCGCCCAGGAATCGGCCGGTTCGGATTCGACAAGCACCGTGTAACCGGCGCGCTCAAACCATTCGCTTCTGCCGAAATCCCGCACGGCCGTTTCCTTGCCCAGCGTCTCGATGATGAAGACGCCGCCGGGCTTGAGGGACTCAAAAACATTGCGGGCCACTACAAGATCATCTTGGGGATTTTCGAAATATCCAAAGGAAATATAAAGGTTCACCGCGGCGTCAAAGAACAGGGGCCGTTTGAAGGACCGCGCGTCTTCGCGGATAAACTCTATGTCAAGACCTTCGTGAAGGGCGTCTTCCCCGGCGGTACGGAGGTAGGTTTCGGTGATGTCAACGCCGGTAACGGCGAAGCCCCGGCGGGCAAACTCCAGGGCAACGCGGCCAAAACCGCAGCAGAGATCCAGAAGGCGGGGGCCTTCCGCCCCGCCGCGCGCGCTCCGCACGGGTAAAGAGCCGGCTTCTTCCTCACGGGAGGACGAATACTGATTCAGGCGGACAAGGGAAATCACCCCGTCGGCGACACGCGGCACCTCGGCCCAATGAGCGTCGTCAAACATGATCGGGGCGTAACGCGCCCAGAAATCTTCGTCATTGAACCATTCCTTCCTGCGTTCCACACTTCGATTATACCGGAAAAACGGGAAATACATAGTGGACCTGTTTAGTAACCCGGTTGGTTACTAAACAGGTCTTGCGATTTTTCAGGCTAAAGCACGGCTTTAGCCTTGCAAAATCGCGTTTTTAAGCGGAAGTTGTTCAATAACTGAAGTTATTGAACAACCTTAATGTTTCCTCACAGCGCCCTTAATTTCTTGATTCTCCCTTCCGGTATTGTTATATTATATAGGTATGAAAGGAAACTGTTTTCTGTACGCCGTTTGGCTTGTGTCGTTTCCGTTTTTCTTTTCCTGCCAGGGCGGTCCCCGGAACGCGGCAGAGGCTCTTGAAAACACGGAATTTTCCCCCTATGTGATTGAAAAAGACATTGTTTCGCCCGAAAGACGCGGGCGTATTTCGGTTTCGCTTGCCATGCTTGCCCTTGACGGACAGGCGGAGTTTTCCCCCTTGTTAAAGAACCTGCTCTATGAGGGCATGGATTCAGGGCAGTACGCGGACAGGCGCATCGCGTATCTGGAAGGGCTTTCCCCGGACCTTGACAGGGCGGCGAGGGAAACGGGCGGGAAAGAAATCGTGTGGGAATATACGGAAACCTTTACGCCGATAACGGAGACTTCCGATCCGGATATCCTTGTGATAAGCCGGGACAGGGATTACTACCTGGGCGGCGCCCACGGCACAAGGGAAAAACAGTACTTTTCCGTCAGCCGTTCACGGGGAGCGGAGCTTGAGCCGGGCGATTTTGTCCCGCCCGAAAAAGACGGGGCATTCCTCACGCTGATAGAAGACGCCCTCCGTGAATACTCGGGGCTCAGGCCCGGCGCCCTCCTCGGCGAAGGAGGCTTTTTCGAGGATGCGCTGGAAGAAATACCGGACAATTTCTACCCCGGCCGGGCCGGAATGGTCTTCAGGTGGAATCCCTATGACATAGCGCCCTACGCCATGGGGCCCATAGAGGTAACCGTTCCCTGGGAGAAGATCAGGTCTCTTCCGTAAAATCCCATGAAAATCCGCAGCAGGATCATTTGGGTAGTACTGCCGCTCCTCGTCACGGCCCTGGCGCTCGCGGGGACGGCGTCCTATTTTTCGGCGGCAAACGGCATAACAAGAATAACGCGGGAATTTTTCGGATTCAAACTTCTTGAACTGCGCAAATACGCCGAAAACCAGTGGGCGCTGCTCATCGAAAACGGCTATGCCGGCAATCCTGAAATGGTGGACGCGGCGAAAAAGGCCCTTGAGATCTACGCCGGCAGCATAATCCTCAGCGAAAGCGAAGTGATCTTCGCCCTTGACAATTCAGGGGCTGCCGCCATGTCCGCCTCTCTTGGAAACGCCCCTGAAATACCGGCCGGGGAAGGCGCCGCCCTTCTTCTTCTCCTTGACGAACAGGACGATGAACTTGTAACCGCCTTCGCGGGCGGAAAGGAGCGCGTCATGCGCTCCTTCTATTTTACCCCTTTTCAGTGGCGGATAATCCTGTCCGAGGAAAAGAGCAGTTTCTACCGGGACCTTGACCGCATCAAGTCAAGGACGGCGGCCGTTACGGCATTTTCCTCCCTCGCCGCCATCGTGCTGCTTGTCCTCTTTTCCCGTATAATAACAAATCCCCTTGTAAAGATGGTAGACGCCATGCGGAAGATCATCGAAACTACGGATCTTTCCTCGAGGGTGGACGTGACCTACGGCGACGAAACGGGCCGGCTTGCCCATACCTTCAACGTCATGACAGGCGCGCTTGAAAACGCCTACGCCCAGATCAAGCGCTACGCCTTTGACGCGGTTCTTTCGCAGAAAAAGGAACAGCGCATACGGCAGATCTTCCAAAAGTACGTGCCCCAGGATGTCATCAACGAATCTTTCAGGAATCCTGAACAGCTTTTGCCGGGCAAAAACATGGATCTGGCCGTGCTCTTTTCCGACATACGGAGTTTCACCACCCTTTCCGAAGGAATGTCCCCGGGGGACCTTGTGGAACTCCTCAACCGGTATTTTTCCCCCCAGGTTTCCGTCATATACAACAGGAACGGCATTGTCGACAAGTACATAGGAGACGCCATCATGGCCCTCTGGGGAGCGCCTGTCGGGCACGGCGACGACGCCCTTCAGGCGGTTCTCTCCGGCATTGAAATGATAGCGGCGCTTGAAACCTTTAACAAAGATCAGAGAGGGCGCGGGCAAAAGGAAATCAACATTGGCATAGGGATCAACTACGGGGAAGTAACGGTGGGCAATATAGGCGCCGAACAGAAGCGGGACTATACGGTCATAGGCGATCCGGTAAACCTCGCTTCCCGCCTTGAGGGCCTTACCAAAATATACCGTTCGCCGCTGCTCATCTCCGAATTCCTTTACGGCGAACTTGTAAAAGGGAGAACCGGAACGGAAGGAGCGGAACTCCGTTTCAGGTTGCTTGATACGGTAGCGGTAAAGGGAAAAACAAAAGGCGTCAAAATTTACACGGTGAAGAACGGCCTTACGGACACCGAGCAAAAGGCGTGGCCCGTCCACGAAAAGGCCATGGAACTCTACTACCGCCGTTCCTTCCGCGAGGCGGCGGAGGCGTTCCGGGAGCTTCTTTCGCTGCTTCCCGGGGATTATAACGGCGAACATCTGTTGCGGCGCTGCGTCGCCTGCGCGCTCGATCCTCCTCCCGCCGGCTGGGACGGTGTTGAAATCATGCATTCCAAATAACCGCTTCCCTTAAGCCCGCCCGGTTTTCTTCCGAAAATAATAGCGGGAGCCTCTAAAAACCCGGCCGGGGTTTTCAGGGCTTCCCCGGTGAATCCCGGTGAGGCCGAAGGGCTTTCCCGGAAGACCCTTTGGAGGAACTGCGATGAAACGTTACTGCATAAAAAGCCGCGGCGGCCGGACTGAATATTTTGATATTGTCAGGGAAATAGAAGACGGATTTATTGTCCGGCTCACAAGAATAAGCGACGGAAACGAAAAAACCATTGAAGAATCACTGACAAAGCATCTTTTTGACATATGCCTCAAAACCGGCTACATCTACGAAGCCGCGACGGCTTAGCGGTCTGATTACACTAAAACCACGGATATGTGATTGGCGTTTTCAGGAAAAACCGCAGAGCTGCACGGAGTTTCACGGAGGAAGAACAGGGCATCGGCGTTTATTTTCATATACCGGGAAATTACCAGGTTTTGGAAGAATTTTTAACCGCAAGGTCAAATAAGTCGAAAAAGTTTCGGTACAAAGTTTCGCTTTCTCTTCCTTCTTCGGCTTTTTCGACTCCGAGGTAAATTTTTTCTTCAATTCCGGTTGTTTGGTCCAAATGCCGCAGACTTCCGGCGGCTACTGGGTCAGGGCTTGCAGCGCCTGGCGTATTGAAGCGAGCTGATTGTTAAGATTTTCTATTGCCTCAGCCTGTTCGGCGCCGCGGGCGCGGAGTTCGGCGATTACCGCGTCCTGCGCGGCGGCCGTTCCGGCAAGTTCGGCGTTCCGCGACTGAAGAGCGGCAACGGCGGCGTCCCGCGATGCGATGTCCGCCTCGCGGGAGACGTCAAGCGCCCGCAGGGCCTGTATGTTTTCCTCATACTCGGAAACGCGCCGGGCAAGATCGGAACCCTCCGCGTTACGGGCCGCGGCGCTTTCGGCAAGCCGGGCGTTTTCCGCCCTGAGTTCCGCGATGATCCCCTCCGGGTTCTCCGGGGAAAGGGCCGCGCCCGGCGAATTTCCGTCGTTCCGCCTCATGGCGGCCTCCAGAGCGCCGGCCGCCCGGACATAGATTTCCTTCCGGGATCTAAAGGCGGCTATCCCCTGAAAGGCCGGGGTTTCAAGAAAATCCTTTATGCTCAAAAGAACGTCCTGCGCCCCGGCAAAATCCCCGTTGCCCGCGCGGGCGTTCACTTCGGCGTACAGGCCCGCAAGCTGGCCTTCAATGACGGCCAGCTTTTCCTGCTCCCCCGAAAGGCGCGCCAGTTCATTCCGGGCTCCGGCAAGGGCGGCGCTGGTTCCCGCGAGGGCCGCCCCGCTTTCTTCCGAAACGGCGGCAAGCTCCCTCGCGCGCTCCTCAAGCTGGACGCGCAGTTCCTCTTCCCTGGCGCGGGATGTTTCAAGAACGAGCGTTCTTTCATCGTGAAGGGTATCTATCCTCCGGCGGTATTCCTCCTGAAGCCGCGTGAGGTATTCGCGGCGCGTTTCCGCCTCAAGGCCCGCGGCCTCCTGAAGCTCCTGAAGCTCCGTGTCGACGCCTTCAAGCCGGGAAACAACAAGAGCAATTTCCCTTTCCTTTTCCGTAATGCGTTCGGCGGTTTCCCTGCGTATTTCCCGGATCAGGGCGCGCTCGGCGGCATTGTACACCACCCTCCCCTGCCGTATCTGGAGATCCTCTTTTTCCTGTACAAAGAAAAGAAAAAAAACGCCGCCTGCAAGCAGGAGGACGCACGCGGCGTTTACAACAAAGGGAAAAAATACGCCGCGCTTTCCCGGCTTCCCCGGCGCGGAAAGGGACAGCCGGTTTTTCCCGGCGGCGCTGTCAATTCCGGCAAGTATCTCTTTCTGCTCGTCTATGGAAATCCCCGACGCGGTATCAAAAACAACTTCGTCTTTCATTACGCTTCCTCATTTTACATCGACGCCGGCCGCTTCCTTCGCGGCAAGGCGCACCCCGCCGGCCTTAAGGCCCCTGACGTTGTAATCCTGGGCCTTGAAGGTTTCGGAAAGAACCTTGAGCCGGGGTTTGGGGACATATTTAACGCTGAAGGTGAATTTGGACCGGGTGTCGAAGTGGAGAATTTGCGCGCCGTCGGGAACCGGAAAATAGTCCTTGTTCATTATCCAGCCTTCAATAACAAAACGCTTGATAAAGGGGAATCCCGCGGCCTTGTCCCTGTAAATAATCGTAAAAACCGTTCCGGCAAGAAGCTCCTTGTCGGCGACGCCTATCCACCATGCGCCTGCGCCCACAAAGAGTTTGTCCGGCAGATCCGTAACGGTATACATACCGTTTTTGCGGATGACAAGAATACGGTCAAAGGGCGAAACCTCGGCGGCCACGGCCCCGGTGGAAACGGAGGAACCCAGGTAGCCGGTTTTTTTGTCGTAGCGCAGCTCCACGTCCCGCTTGACCACTTCCTTGATGTCGATCTTGTCAAAAGCGCCCACTCTGGTTTTGCGCGCCCCCCTGCCTGCTTCCTCGTTGGCCTTTACCTTTTCGATAATTTCCTTGAGGAAGCTCACGGAATAGGCGACGATGTTCTTGAGGTGGGCGTTAATCTCCTTGATGCGCGCCTGAATCTGCTGCATCTCTTCCTTTGCCCTGTTGATGTCGTAAAGGGAAATTCTGCGGATGGGAATGCGAAGGAGGTGTTCCACGTCGTCGCCGCTTACGCCGCGGGGGCCCACTTCCTTGAGGAAGGGTTTGAAGCCGGAAACAACCGCGTCTTCAACGCCCCTGGCGGTCTTCATCTTTTCAATGGCCTTGTAGATCCGCTCCTCAATAAAAATGCGCTCCAGAGTACGGAGGTGAAATTTGTCAAGGAGCTCCTACTTTACAAGCTCCAGTTCTTTGGTAAGGATCTTTACAAGCTGCTTCGCGTGATGTTCGATTACTTCGGTAATGCTCATCACCGAAGGAAGGCCGTCGCGGATCACAAGGAGGTTCACCGAGATGGACTGCTCGCATTCGGTAAAACCGAAAAGGGCGTCCACGGTTTCCCCGGCGTAAACCCCCCGGGCCAGCTTTATCTCTATTTCAACCTTGTCCGAGGTATAATTGCTGATTCCCTGTATTTTGATCCGCCCCGCCTTTGCCGCGGTATCGATGCTGTTGATAATGCTTTCGGTGGTTGAACCGAAGGGAAGCTCGGTGATAAGGATGCGCTTGGGGTCGGATGTGTCGAGCTTCGCCCTGACCAGAACCTTGCCGTTTCCGTCCTGGTAGCCTGAAACGTCGACAAGGCCGCCTGTGGGAAAGTCCGGGTAAAGCTCGAACTTCTTTCCCAAAAGGCACGCCTTTTCCGCTTCCAGCACTTCAATGATGTTATGCGGCAGTATCTTTGTCGACATGCCGACGGCGATTCCCTCCGCGCCCATGACAAGAACAACGGGGATCTTCGCGGGAAAAAGAACGGGCTCCCTGTTGCGGCCGTCGTAGGAGTCGGCCATGGCGGTAAGCTTGGGATTGTAAAAAACATCTTTGGCAAGGGCGCTTACCCGGCACTCGATGTAGCGGGGCGCGGCGGCTTCGTCGCCGGTGTGGATATTTCCGAAGTTCCCCTGCCGGTCGATAAAGTAATCCTTGTTCGCCAGCACCACCAGAGCGGAACCGATGGAGGCGTCGCCGTGGGGGTGGTACTTCATGCACTCCCCCACAATATTGGCTACCTTGTGGAATTTCCCGTCGTCTTTGTTAAAAAGAGTATGGAGAATCCGCCGCTGTACGGGCTTGAGGCCGTCCTCAAGATCAGGAATGGCCCTGTCCTTGATAACGTAGGACGCGTATTCCAGAAAGTTTCTGTCAAAGAGGTTTTTTATGTACGCCATAAACTCCTCCCGTCAACCCGCGTCTTCTATCAGATTCTTCATGATATAGTCCCGGCGCTCAGGGGTATTCTTGCCCATGTAAAAGGTCATTACCTGGGGAACCAGCTTGAGGGTTCCCACGGCTACCGGCACCAGGCGCATATCCTCTCCGATAAACTGGCCGAATTCTTTGGGACTGATTTCCCCCAGACCCTTGAAGCGGGTTATCTCGCTCTGGCCGCCGAGTTTCGCGGCCGCCTCGTCCCGCTCCTTTTCCGAATAACAGTAACAGGTTTCCTTTTTTGTCCGCACCCGGAAAAGGGGCGTCTCCAGAATGTACACCCTGCCCGCGGTAACAAGTTCCTCAAAATAAGAAAGAAAGAACGTGAGCAGGAGGTTCCTGATGTGGAAGCCGTCAAAGTCCGCGTCCGTGGCAATGACGATACGGGCGTAGCGGAGGCCCGAAATGTCGTTCTCTATGCCCAGGGCCGTCATCATGTTGTAGAGTTCCTCATTCTTGTAAATGGCGGCCCGTTTCTTCGAATACATGTTTTCGATCTTGCCCCGGAGGGCGAAAAGGGCCTGGGTCATTACGTCGCGGCTTGAAACCATGGAACCCGCGGCGGAATCCCCCTCGGTAATGAAGATGGTGGAATTCTCCCCCTTCCCGCCGTCTTCAAGGTGGTATTTGCAGTCCTTGAGTTTCGGTATGTTAAGGGCAATCTTCCTGGCCGCCTCCCGAGCCTCCTTCTTTACCGCGTTAAGCTCCGTCCGAAGGCTCTCGTTGGAGACGATCTTCTGCTCAAGTTTTTTCGCCGCCTCGACGTTCTTGTGGAGCCAGTCCTCGACGGCGTTCCGCGTTTCCTGCACTATCCAGACCCGGATGTCGGAATTGCCCAGCTTGTTCTTGGTCTGACTTTCAAAAACCGGGTTCTTGAGTTTAACGGCCACCGCCGCGATGCAGCCCTCGCGGATGTCCTCGCTGCGGTAGTCTTTTTTGAAGTAGGTCTGTATCCCCTTGAGGAAGCCTTCCTTAAAGGCCGAAAGGTGCGTACCGCCGTCACTGGTAAACTGGCCGTTTACAAAGGAAAAGTATTCCTCGCCGTAGTTGTTGGTGTGGGTAAAGGCAAACTCGATGTGATCTCCCTTGTAATAGCCCATGGGGTAAAGGCAGTCCTCTCCCGTTTCTTCGGCAAGAAGATCGTAGAGCCCCCGTTTGGAAACGTACTGTTTGCCGTTGAACGAAAGGGTAAGGCCCGTATTGAGATACGCGTAATTCTGCATGCGTTTCTCGATAAATTCCATGTTGAACGCGTATTCGCCGAAGATGCCGGTGTCGGGGGTAAACTCCACATAGGTGCCGTCCTTCTGCTTCTTCGCCGGGGGGAATTTTCCCGTGCGCTGCGATTTGAGTTTTCCCCTTTCAAAGACCGCCTCGGCAAATTCGCCGTTCCGTACCGCCACCGCCCTGAAATGGGAAGAAAGCGCATTCACCGCTTTGGTACCCACGCCGTTAAGCCCCACGGAAAACTGAAACACGTCGTCGTTGTATTTTGCCCCGGTGTTGATAACCGAAACGCACTCCACAAGTTTTCCCAGGGGAATGCCCCGGCCGTAGTCGCGGACCCTGGCAGATCCGTCCTTTACGGCAACCTCGATGAGCCTGCCGTTCCCCATGATGAATTCGTCAATACCGTTGTCTATTACTTCTTTAAGGAGCACATAAATGCCGTCGTCGGGATTGGAACCGTCGCCCAGGCGGCCTATGTACATGCCCGTCCGCAGGCGTATATGCTCCAGGGACGAAAGGGTCTTGATCTTCGATTCATCGTAGACGGCGGCTTTTTTGGGCCGGGGCGCGTCCTTGCCCGCGCGGGGCTTCCCGGCCGTCTTCCCCGGTGACACCGGGCCTTTTCCGTTTGTTTTTGCTTTTACCACGTCAAATTTTCTCCAATTCGGCAATGCGCCGCCATGAGGCTTCTACGCGCCCCTTACGTTCGAAAGCGGCATGTTACGGACTTTCCGGATCTTTATCTCAAGGTCCGCAAGGTTTTTTTCCTTCGTCCATATATATTTTACTATATTATAAAGACATTTTTCTTGACAATCAGGGCCCACCCGTACCAATATGAATGATACTTACGCAACAGAGGAGCCCCGTATGAGTTACAGTACCGAAAACATCAAGAATGTATCCATCGCCGGTCACGGCCAGACCGGCAAAACGAGCCTCTTTGAACATTTGCTCTTCGCGGGCGGGGTAATTTCCCGGGCGGAAACGGTGGAATCGGGAAAAACCACGAGCGATTACAGTCCCGAGGAAATCGAACGGAAAATATCGATCCACGCGGCGCTGGCCCACATAGAGCGGAAGGGCAAAAAAATCAACTTTTTCGATACGCCCGGATCATCCGATTTTACCGGGGACGTGATCCTCTCTTTCAGGGCAAGCGAATTCGCCCTCCTTGCCGTGGACGGGCGTTCGGGGGTGCAGATAGAAACGATCAAACTTTGGCGTAACCTTGACGGCAGAAACAAGCCGCGGGGGATTTTTGTTACCAGAATGGATGAAGAGAGGGCCGGTTTCGAGAATGTCCTTGCCGATGTCAAGGAGAAATTCAAGACAGGCGTGGTTCCCTTTACCATGCCCATGGGTTCCGGCGCCGCTTATAAAGGGGTCATAGACGTACTTAACGGAAAGGCATGGTTCGCCCAGGGGGACGCCCCCGAAAAGGAGGGGGAGATTCCCCCCGAATTCAAGGACGCCGCCGCGGCGGCCCTGGAACGGCTTATCGAAGCCGCCGCCGAAGGGGACGATACCCTCATGGAGCACTACATAGACAAGGGCTCCCTTTCCCCCGAGGAGATGCACAAGGGGCTCATAGAGGCCCTTTCGGAAAACAAGATAGTCCCCGCCTTTGCCGGTTCGGCGCTGAAAAATTCCGGCCTCGTTCCCTTTCTTGATTTTGCCGCCGACATAGCCCCGGGCCCCGCGGCCGCCAGGGACAGCGGGAAAAATACAAACGGCGAAGAAGTTGACGTTCCGGTAGATCCGGGAAAACCCCTTTCGGCGCTGGTCATCAAGACCTCTTACGATCAGTTTTCAGGCAAACTTTCGTGGATCAAGATCATAAACGGAAAACTTTCCGCCGATTCGGAAGCCTTCAACGTCAGCGAAAACAGGAAAGAGCGGATAGGAAAACTCTACGTCTGCCAGGGGAAGAAACTCGAAGAGGTAAAGGAACTTTTTGCCGGGGACATAGGCATAGTCGCCAAATCGGCGACCTTCAAAACCAACGACACCGTTACGGCGGGGGAAAACGCCCTGCAGTTTGTCCCCCTGCGCCTCCCCGATCCGGTGCACGCCGTGGCGGTAAACGCTCTGGCGAAAAAAGACGACGACAAGCTTGGCGAATTCCTCGTGCGGGCCGCCGAGGAAGACCGGACCTTCCGCTACAGCTTCAACGCCGAAACCAAAGAGGCGGTTATCTCCGGCATGGGCGAGCTGCAGATCAACATCATCCTTGACAAGATAAGGGCGAACCAGAAGATAGAAATGGAAACCCACGTTCCCCGCGTCGCTTACCGGGAAACGATCACAAAGAAGGCGGGCGCGGAATACACCCACAAGAAACAGACCGGCGGCCACGGCCAGTACGGCAAGGTGGTTCTGGAAATCGCCCCCCTTCCCCGCGGCGAAAAATACCGTTTCGTCAACGCCATATTCGGCGGGGCCATTCCCAAAAATTACATTCCGGGCGTTGAAAAGGGAATTGTGGAAGGGATGGCCGCGGGCACCATGGCCGGCTACCCCGTCGTCGACGTTGAGGTAAAAATAACCGACGGAAAATACCACCCGGTCGATTCTTCGGAACTGTCGTTCAAGCTGGCCGCGCGGAACGCCTTCAGGGAGGCGATGCGGCAGAGCAGCCCCACGCTGCTTGAACCTGTCATGAGCCTTACGGTCTTTGTGGAGGAAAAATACCTGGGAGACGTGATGAGCGATCTTTCGGGCAAGCGGGGCAAGATACTGGGACAGGATTCGGTGGGCGGCATCGCGGAAATACGGGCGCAGGTTCCCCAGGCGGAACTGCTCCGCTATTCCATAGACCTCAGATCCGTCACGAGCGGCACCGGTTCCTTCAGCGTCGAATTTGATCATTACGCGCCCATCGCGGGCAAGCTGGCCGACGAGATTATCAAGGCGGCGGAAGCCTTCAAGGTGCAGGAAACGGAAGAATAAGCTTTACACGCGGGCCTTGCGGAAGATTACTTCCGCCCGCCAAGGGGCGTGTAAGCGCGGCGGGGCTGGACGCATTTGTAGGCGGGACGTATGATCCTGCCGCCTGAGATTATCTCCTCAAGCCGGTGGGCGCACCAGCCGGCAACACGGCTTACGGCAAAGAGCGGGGTGTACAGTTCGTGGGGTATTCCCATCATCCTGTAAATAAAACCGGAATAAAAATCCACGTTGGCGCAGATATCCTTGGAAGAGGGCCCCTTTATCTTTTTGAAAATCTCGGGGCCCAGCCGCTCAATAAGGCGGTAGAGATTGAACTCCTCGTCAAGCCCTTTCTCCGCGGCAAGGACCGCGGCCTTGTTCCGCAGAAGCACAGCCCGGGGATCGCTTTTGGTGTACACGGCGTGGCCCAGGCCGTAGATGAGCCCGGAATGATCGTGCGCCCTGCCCCGGAGCATCCATTCAAGATAATCGGCCACGTCTCCTTCGCTGTCCCAGCGCCGGACGTTCCGCTTGATGTCTTCCATCATCCCCATGACCTTGATGTTGGCGCCGCCGTGTTTGGAGCCCTTGAGGGAATTGATTCCCGCCGTGATGGCCGCGTAAGTGTCGGTGTCGGCGGAGGAAAGAAGGTGCACCGCGAAGGTTGAATTGTTTCCGCCGCCGTGTTCGGCGTGAAGCATGAGGGAAAGATCGAGGATCTCCGCCTCAAGCCGCGAGTACTGCTGGTCGGGCCGTATCAGGGACAGGATAGTTTCGGCGCTCTGGCAGGAAGGGGCCGGCAGATGGATGATGAGGCTTTCATGATCGTAGTAGTGCTTCTTTGCCATGTAGGAATAGGCGACAATGGTGGGAAAGCGCGCGATAAGCTCTATGCACTGGCGGAGGACGTTTTCAGGCGAATTGTTGTCGGGGTCCTCGTCCCATGAATACAGGGTCAGCACGGAGCGGCCGAGCTTGTTCATGATGTCCCTGGACGGGGCCTTTATGATGGAATCCTCGGCAAAATTTTCGGGAAGCCCGCGGCACCGCCCCATGAGGGCGCAGAACCGTTCAAGCTCCTTTTTGGAGGGAAGATGCCCGAACATAAGGAGGTACACCGTTTCCTCAAAACCGAAACGCTTCTCCCTTTCCGCGGCGGCGACAAGATCCTCCACATCGTAGCCCCGGTAGTAGAGCCTGCCGTCAACAGGGACCTTTTCCCCCTCGTCCATGATATAACCGTGAACGTCGCCGATGCGGGTAAGCCCCACAAGAACCCCCGTGCCGTCGGCGTTCCGCAGCCCGCGCTTTACATTGTATTTTTCGTAGAGCCCCGGTTCAATGCGGCCGCTCCCGGTAATCTCCGATACATATTCCTCAAGCGCGCTCATGATCCTTCTTCCCCGCGTATCTCTACCCGCCTGATCTTCCCGCTTATGGTCTTGGGAAGTTCCGTTACAAATTCAACAATGCGGGGATATTTATAGGGCGCGGTGATCTTCTTTACATGGTTCTGGAGTTCCAGCTTGAGGGCCTCCGACGCGATGTAGCCTTTGGAGAGGACCACGGTGGCCTTGACCACCGCTCCCCGGTCGGGATCGGGAACCCCGGTAATGGCGCACTCCAAAACCGCGGGGTGCTCCATGAGGGCGCTTTCAACCTCAAAGGGGCCTATGCGGTAGCCTGAACTCTTGATAACGTCGTCGGCGCGGCCCACAAACCAGTAGTAGCCGTCTTCGTCGCGCCAAGCCATGTCGCCCGTGTAATAAATATCGCCGTGCCACACCGATTCGGTAAGGGCGCTGTCCCGGTAGTAGCCGCCGAACATTCCGGCGGGTTTCCGTTTGTCTGTCCTTACCACGATCTGGCCTTCCTCGCCCATGCCGCAGGAACTGCCGTCTTCACGAAGAAGATCTATGTCGTAGCCGGGAGACGGTTTTCCCATGGAGCCCGGTTTCGGCTCAAGCCAGGGATAAGTGCACAGGGTAACAGTAAGTTCCGTCTGCCCGTAACATTCCCTGAGCTTGATCCCCGTAGCTTCCCTGAACTGATCGTAGATCTCGGGGTTAAGCGGCTCTCCCGCGACGGCGCAGTTTTCGAGGGCCGAAAAATCATACACGGAAAGATCTTCTTTTATAAAGAAGCGGTAAATCGTGGGAGGCGCGCAGAATGTCGTGACCTTGTGCCGCGTTATCACGTCCAGCATGGCGGAAGGAACAAAACGGTCGTAATCGTACACGAAGATAGCCGAGCCGCAGATCCACTGGCCGTAGATCTTGCCCCAGGCGGCCTTTGCCCAGCCGGTATCGGCGACGGTAAGGTGAAGCCCGCCGGGCCTGACGCGCTGCCAGTATTTGGCGGTGAGTATGTGCCCCAAAGGATACGCGAAGTCATGGCGGACCATCTTGGGCATGCCCGTTGTGCCGGACGTAAAATAAAGGAGCATGATGTCGTTATTGTCATTAACGTGTTCCGGGCGGACAAAAGAGGAGGGCGCGTTGTTCATAAGGAGGCTGAAATCGGACCAGGGAACAAGGGAGCCTCCCGCCGCGGATTTTCCGCGGCCCGGGGAAACGCTTCCCGAACGGGCGGCAAAGAGTTCCGCCGCCTGGGACGCGGGATCGGTCCCGGCGGGGGTATGAACAGAACGGACAAACGCCTTGAACCTGAGCGCGCTTTCGCCTTCCCCGGAATTCCGCTCCAGTTTGGCTTCCGCTTCATCCACGCGGTACATCAGCTCGGGATCGTCCACACACACAATGCCCGCTATATCGGCGGCGCCGCAGCGGTACACAATATCCTTGGTGGTAAGAAGATGCGTCGCGGGAATTCCCACCGCGCCTATCTTGTGGAGGGCAAGGAGCACCGGCCAGTATTCGTGGCGGCGCTTCAGGATGAGCATTACAGGATCGCCCTTCTTTATGCCCGCCTTGAGGAACACTCCGGCGGCCTTGTCGGAAAGCCTTTTCATGTCGGCGTAGGTAAAAACCGCCTCGGCGCCTTTTTCGTCGCACCATACCATAGCCCGCTCTTCACCCTGCCGCTCCGCAAGGACATCGACCACGTCGTAGGCAAAGTTGAAATTATCGGGGGTGGTTACCGAAAAATTGCCGTAAAAATCCTCATAGGACTCAAATTCGCTTTTGGAGAGATACGTTTCAAGCAGATTCACATTTCCTCCTGTACAGAGTCTGTTTATAATGCAGACATATTAGAGCTTGTTCCAAAACCCGGCTGGTTTTGAAACAAGCTCTTGGAGAAAATTGCCAATTTCTTGTAAGACAGGCATTTGCCTTTCATGCAATTTTCTCCGGGGTAAGAAGCTGTTCCAAAAACTGAAGTTTTGGAACAGCCTCATTAAGTAACCGGTTTTGCGGACGGGCCGGGAAGCTCTAAAAACCGAAGTTTCCAGGGCCTCCCTACATAATCATGGCAAGAAAACGGGCCCGCTTTCCGCCTATTGCTTTCATTCCGTGAGGTTCGCCTGAGTCGTAATAAACGCTGTCCCCGGGCCCCAGTTCCATTTCATGGCCCCCTATGGACATGAACAGCCGCCCTTCAAGAACATAGTCAAATTCCTGGCCGGGATGGGTATTAAGGCTCAAGGGCTTGTCTTCCGTTTCGGGATTCGCCTCGACAAGAAAGGGCTCCGCCTTTTTCCGGTGGAAATTATAGGCGAGATTCCAGTAAGCGTACATGGGACGGCGGCTGACTTCGGGAGCCTCCCCCGCCCTGCTAAGGCAGTAGGCCCTGAGTTTGGGAGTTTCGCCCGTGACAAGTTCCTGCAGATCCACCTTGAAGCGGGCGGCCAATTCCACAAGAGCGCCGATGGGAAAATCCTTTTCCCCCGACTCCCATTCGTTGTATTCCCCCGGATCAAAACCCAGCTCCCTGGCCAGCGTTTCACCGGATATTTCCTCGATTTCCCGCAGTACCTTTATACGCCGGATAATTTGACACACGTCGTCGGTCATGGCTCCTCCTCGGTTCAGAAGGACCTTAGCACAAACGGCGTGTTTTTACAAGAGAGAAAGGACAATTCCGAATTTAACCACAACGAACCTCCGGTTCGCCCTCGCGGACAAACACGGACTCTATTGTAAGAATTCAACCACGGACTTTACGGACAAAACCGGACTTTTGGTTTCAAATTTATATTTTGTCCGTGTTGGTCCGTGTCTGTCCGTGGTTATTTTGAATTCGACATTATTGCGCCCCGCGCCGGGATGCTCAGGGGGCGGCGTTTCCCCGGAGGGCGGCGGCAAGTTCCTTCCAGACAAGCTGATCCTTTTCAGAAAGCCGCCTGAATTCGTCCTGCCTGCCGTAGGCGGAAAGCTCTATGAAACGGTCCGTCCGCTCTTTCAGGGCGGCGAATTTTTGCTCTTCGAATTCGGCAAGCCAGGGGGGAATTTTTTTGAAGGACGAAAGAAGCGCTCCGTAATGCGGGGCGCACAGCCCTTCGGAAGAAGTAAAGGCGTTTATCAGATCCTGTTCATCCGCTTCCGCGCCGCCGCATCCCGCCAGAAAGCCAAGATACTCATGCTCTATGCGGTCCTTCTCCGCGCAGATGGGGCATTGCCCGGCGGGCCGCCAGGGTTTCCGTTTTTTGAAATGGGCTATCCTGTCTTCAAGAATATCACGCCCCAGAATGGCGACGGCAAGGCCGTCACGGAAGGAAAGGAGCTTCCGGGAATGGAAGGCGCAGAACCCCCCGGCATCGCGGTGAGCCTTGCGGAAACCCCGGTCGGACACATGCTCAAAGAGCAGGTTGTCGATGTACCGTTCGGCCCTGTCCGATATGATGCGGCAGAGGGGGCAGCCGGGAAGGGCCGAAGCCTTCTGGAGCTCAAAATAATTGATGTGCCTGTCCGCCGCCATTATTTCCTCACCTCTACCGTTCCGTCCCCGCGGGCGGCGTACAGCACGGGCCGGAGCCTTGTAAAGAAGCCGTTTTCCACGACGCCCGGTATACGGTTAATTTCGTCTTCCATGACAACAGGATCGGCGCTTTCCCTGAACCTGACGTCAAGGATGAGGTTCCCGTGTTCGGTGATCACAGGCCCGGCCTTGCGAAGCGCCGCCCTGAGGATGACTTCCGCGCCGAAGGCTTCAAGGGCGCGGGCCGCCTGAACGCGGGCTTCCGGGATGATCTCCACGGGTACGGGAAAACTCATTCCCAGGCTCTTTACCAGCTTGCGTTCGTCGGCCACAAGGGCGAAGGAAGATGACGCGTAGGCGGCCAGTTTTTCAATGAGCAGCGCCCCGCCGCCGCCCTTGACACAGCGGTTTTCGCCGTCCACTTCGTCGGCGCCGTCTATGGTAAGATCGAGGCCCCCTTCAAGCTCCCGCGAATTAAGGGTAAAGACGGGGATCTTCCATTTTTCGCAGTCCATAAGCGATTGAAAACTCGTGGGAAACGCGGCGACGTCCCTCAGTTTTCCACAGGCGAGCAGTTCACCCACCCGGCCTATCACGTGAACGGCGGTGGAGCCTGTGCCCAGCCCCAGCTTCATGCCGCTTTTTACCAGGGCGTCCGCGGCGGTCCTGCCCGCAAGGATCTTCATGTCGTCACTGTTCATGGCTTCCTCAAAAAACAACGCGCGAAACAAGCTGTCCGCTCAATTCCTTTCCCATAAAGGCGGCGTACTGAAAGCAGGCCTGCCGTATGAGCATGTCCCTTCCGTTTTTGATGCGGCACCCGGCGGCAAGGGCCCGCTGGAGGAGGGGCGTAACCTCGGGCCTGTACACAAGATCCATCACCTGCTCGCGGCCGTGAAACACATAGGACGGCAGGGGGTCTCTTTCCGCGCTGCCTTCCATGCCGGCCGGGGTGGTATTGATGATAATGTCTGAATAATTGCCCATCGCCGCGAGCCCCTGGCTGTCCAGCCCGCCCCACCGGAATTTATAGACGGAGGCAAGATCGCGGGCGCGCACCACCGTCCGGTTCAGGATAAGGGCCCTGCCGCCAAGGCGGTGAATCTCAAAGGCTACGGCGCGGGCCGCCCCCCCCGCTCCTATGATCGTGACGCGCCGCCGCTTCAGGTTTTTGAGCCCCGAAAAATCCAGCAGCGAATCCGAAAATCCCCTGGCGTCGGTGTTGAACCCCGTCCACAATCCGCCGGAATTGACTATGGTATTGCAGGCCCCTATGGCCACGGTCTCGGCGGACCTGTGGGCAAGCATGGGAAGGATCGCTTCCTTGTAGGGCACCGTTACCGAAAGCCCCGAAAAGCCGAGTTCCTCCGCGAGCGACACAAGGGACGCGGCCGAATCGGCGGGAACGGGCACGTATACCGCGTTGGTATTTTCCATGGCAAAGACGGCGTTGAAGAAACGGGGACTGTCGCTGACCGTAAGGGGATACCCTGTTACGCCGTAAATTTTTGTGGAAAGGCCAATCTCCCGGAAACGGTACAGTTCGGCAAGTTCCCGCACGTCTATCTGTCCTGGAGCGGCGGGCGGTATATCCTTCTCGCCCGAGGGGCTCGCGTAACTCAGGCGGGAACCTATCCGTTCGGCAAGGATGCGCGTGATCATGCCGAAGCGCCCCATGCCAAGGACAACCTTCTCTATGTCCGCCGTTTCCCCGGCGGCCTGCACGATGCGTATAACATCGGCAAGAGAACGGGGCGTTACCGCCATCTTCGCCATTTCATCGCCGGCGTGGCAAAGGCTTTGTATCTTTTCGGCAAGGTTCCCTTCCGCGCCGTTTATGTCGTGACAGGAACGTATGATCCTTGTACCGAAGGTCCGCGCCGCCTCTTCAAGGCTCGGCACGTTGAGATCTTCCTCTATGTCCACATAGGCAAAATTCCGCCTGCGGTCCGCCTCGGCAAAGGCAAGGCCCCGCGAAAGGAGGTTGATGCGCGCGCCTTCTCCGCCCGAATAAAAGCCCCCGTCCGCCTTGCGCCTGATGGTAAGGATCACGGGAAGCCCCGCCTGTTCGGGAAAACGGCGTATCATGAGCCGTTCGTCCGGCTCAAGACAGTCGACCCGCAGTTCGGCGATGTCGGCGTATTTCCGGTACTTTGCCAGAATTTCCAGATCGCGGGCAAGGGTTTTTCCGGTAAGGCAGAGACAGATTTTAGCCATGCCTAAAAATCCGAACGGGACACAAAAATGGCGGTAACAAGGCCCCCGGCGTCCAGGCTGACCTGAAGCTCCACGGGCCAGCCCCTTCCCGGCAGGGAAAGGCGGATCAGGTTTCCTTCATCCAGGGCGTCTTCCCCCAGCTCCAGCGCGACGGCCGGTTTTCCGTCCCCTATCTTTACCTTCCGGTAGGTTTTAAGCCCGACCTGCCAGACCCTGTCCTTGAAAATATAACAGTCCGCCGCGTCGTACACAAACACAACGTCGTCCTGCCATTCGGCGTTTCCCCTGACGGCGTACACGGATTTGGGAGGGCCAAAACGGCCTATGAGGTTTTCAAGGGTGAAGCCGATAAGGGAAGCCGCGTCGGCTTCCGCCGGGGAAGCGGCCGGAACGGAAGGAGAGGCGGGCGGCTCGTCGGGCCAGAGGGGGGAAACAAGGATGAAAAACGGAAGGAGCCAGAAAAGCCGGAACACCACCATGCCCTTACTCTATACGGATCGCGCGGATTTCGCAACCTTTTCCCCCGGTTTCTGTCTTATATGGGTGAAGAAAATGATAGTTCTTGAAAAAATGACCCTTTGCGAGGTATGCCGCAAAGCGGAAGCGAAATACAGGAACAGGCCGGCCTTCCGCGTGTTTTCTGGCGGCGGCGTTTCCCGCGAAACAAGTTACCGCGAATGGGGGAATCTGTCGCGGAATTTCGCCGCGCGCCTTGCGTCAATGGGAATCGCGCCGGGTGGCAGGGTGATGATCCTCGCGGAAAACTGCCCCGGCTGGGCCGCCGCCTATTTTGGAACGGCCCTGGCCGGCATGGTGTCGGTGCCGGTGCTGACGGATTTCAGCCCCGTCCAGATAGCCGGCATCGCCGCGCACGCGGGTATTTCGGCCTGCTGCGTCACAGAGGGAACCCTGGCAAAGGCAATGGCCGCGATCCGGGAGGGCGGCGCGGAGGGAAACCTGAACGCGGATTTCCCCCTGATTTACATAGACAGGCCCGAAAGTTTCGCCGCCCCTTCGCGGTTCCCGGACCCGGCGGAACCGGAGCCGGACGATCTTGCGTCCATCATCTACACAAGCGGAACCATGGGCGCAAGCAAGGGGGTAATGCTTTCCCACCGCAACATCGTCTTCTGCGCGGCGGCTTCCCGGTCCTTTGTAAAAATATACCCCCGCGACAGGCTTCTTTCCGTCCTTCCCCTTGCCCACGCGTATGAATGTACGCTGGGGCTCGTTACGCCGGTGATAAGCGGCGCTTCCGTTACCTACCTGGACAAGCCGCCTTCCCAAACGGTTCTCTCTCCGGCGCTCAAGGCAATACGGCCCACCGCCATGGTGACTGTCCCCCTGTTCATTGAAAAGATCTTCAGGCGGAACATGGCCCCCGCCCTCGCGGCAAACCCCCTGTTCCGTTTTCCCCCGGCCCGGCCGCTCGCGCTGTTCATAGCCGGGCGGAAGCTCGCGGCGGTGTTCGGCAAATCGATACGGTTCTTCGGCACGGGCGGCGCGCCGCTTCAGGCGGAAACCGAAGACTTTCTCCGCAAAATCAAATTCCCCTACGCGCCCGGCTACGGCCTTACCGAGACGGCCCCGCTTGTCGCCGGAACAGGCCCTTTCCGCTTTCCCGCCCGTTCCTCAGGTTCCGTGCTAAAAGGCGTCCGCATACGCCTTTCCGCCGAGGGTGAAATACAGGTACAGGGCCCCAATGTCATGATGGGTTATTACCGGGACGAGGAAAGAACCAGGGAAGCCTTTACCCCCGACGGGTGGCTCAAAACCGGCGACACGGGTTCTCTGGACAGGAAGGGACGCCTGTACATAAAAGGGAGGCTCAAAAACATCATACTTGGCCCCTCGGGCGAAAACATCTACCCCGAGGAAATCGAAGAGCTCCTTACCTCCTCCGTACTGGTGGAAGACGCCCTTGTCCGCCCCGGAGAAAAAGGAGAGATTGTGGCGTTTGTGGTGTTAAGCGAAACGGCGAAGACCGCCGCGAACGCCCTTGGAAACGCGCTTGAAGAACTTAAAAAAATAGTCAACCGGCGTCTCGCGGCCTTTTCCCGCCTCAGCCGCATAGAGGTACAGAAGGAGCCTTTCAAAAAAACCCCGACAATGAAAATCAGAAGGTATCTTTACAGTTAGTTGAGCTTGTTCTAAAAACTGAAGTTTTGGAACAGCCTCAGATGTTAAACAGCCTGTTATGTGCCATTATGCCTAACAATTTTTTATAGTAATTAAAAATAACCTCTACTAAGAATTTCATTTTCTTCAATATCGTTTATTAAACTGGCAATATGTTCAATAAATCTCAAAAATGTATCATCAGCAAATGGATGAGAAGTAAGAAATTCTCTATAGGCATCTATTTTTGAAATTCTTTCGATGGACGAAGAATAATTTTGCCTTTCCCCAGATCCAATTCTTTTTGCTTTTCGCAAAATAATTATTTCATCAATAGCAGTTGTACTTGAACTTATAGGTGTCATATCAAGCCATTCGCATAACAAAATATATTTTGCTGTTGGAACACTTGATTTTAAGTCTAACGCCGTTGCAGATGCTTCTTGGAACATCGTTTTATCCAAATTTGTTTTGCATTCACACGCCAAATAAGCAATGTTTGCTTCTCTTGTAATACTTTTTTCAAAAGACGGATAATGGCTTGATTTTAAATATATAGGACGTGCTATTGCAAAGTCTTGATCTTTTTGCTTTAAAACAATACCACCGCCAGCAGTTTCTATAGATAAAGTTGAATCAAACCTGATACCGGAAATACAAGAGGTAGGACCAAGGACAATATTTTTTTCTTTGATTTTTTCTTTAAAAATACAATTAACCAATAAAGGCAAAAATTCCTCTAATACAGTATTGTCCAGTTTTAACTGTCCCTTTTGTCTATATAAGAAATCTTCACCACTTGCAAATATAAGATCGATCTCTATGTAGTTTTTATACGTGTTTAATAATTCTACGGAACTGGAGACAATTTTATCAAATTTACCTTCCAGGTGTAATAGCGTGTCTCTCCAAATAACATATCTATCAATTGCTTCTTTAATTTTTGTTTTATCTGAGGCAGGCAATTTGTTATTGTTTAACAATGCTTTAAGTTTATCACCGTGTGTTGTTGGAATATCCATCTTTAAACCTCCACTAACGAATTGATTTTATAAAAAGGTGATGGTTGTATATCAGATACCCTTTCCATTGCGTTGTATAAATCATCTAGCGATTCAGCAGGTGCAGACGATAAAACACTTGTTAATAACCTATGGGCAATATCTTTTGATTTCGGTATTGGATTTGTTATATTTTTTGATGAAGTAAAATGCAAAATATCCTCATAAATATTTATACCATATCTATTAACAAAAACTCGTTCTTGTCTGTTTAATAATCCCATATCCGAACAGGTACAAGCAATCTCAGCGACGATCTCGCCATTTAAAAAATTGGTTTTTCTAACAGATGACTCCCTCCCAACAATAAACACTATCCTTGAATTATTTTTACAAATACGATTTAATTCTGTAAAAACTAAAGCCATGTCAATGCAATATTGTATAACAGTATAAAACCTGTTTCCCCTGTTTTTTCTATTTGATCCTATTTCTGCTTGAGCAGATGGTAAAACATTTCCGTTTAAATACTCAGATGAACTTCTATACTGCTGATGATAATTGAAAACATTGATGTACGGAGGTGAAGTTATTACAAAATCAATTAAGGAATTGGGAAAAGATGTTTCTCTTGCATCTTCTTGAAGTACAGATATTTTTTGCGTTGAAATCGGCAAAGACTTTATCAAATCCTTGATCTTGAACCATTTCATTACCAACCATTTTTTTGAAAAATTTTTCTTATAAAAATCAATTAATATTATAAAACAGTCTAGTAATATTTTGTATTTTGAATCGGAATATTTATCGACCAATTTTTCTATCTGAATTATAACATTATCATTTTCTGCAAATAAAGATTCTGAGTACAATATTCCATATTTAATTAAAATATTTTCAAACTCGTTTACTAATAATATTCTATACGCAAAATCGTAATTTATTAATTCATAAATTTTTGATAGACAAATAGCCGCATAATTTATATCTGTTCCATAGGTTTGTCTATGTAACTCACCAGCTTCCAAAAGAGTTGTTCCACTTCCTAAGAAAGGATCATATATTGTATCTACACTTTTTGAATAGTAATTTAATAACACCTGAACTAGCTGTGGAGAAAATTGCCCATTCCAAGGCAGAGGATTAGTCTTATATCGATTATCTATATTCAACAAATTTTGCTCTATTGAATTATTATCAAGGGGAATATTTTCGAAAAACCCATTAAAATGCCCCATTTTTATCCATTTTCTCCTGTATATTCTGTATAATATCACAGAATGAAACCTTTGACAAGATCCCCCCCCTATGGATTTTGTCCCCGATGGATTTTTATGTAAAAAACATAAAGTACAGTATATTGCGGGACGGCATAAGGGCACATAACAGGACTGTAACTGTACGCCGCCAGTAGGCGGCCAGGCTATACAAAACACCAGTCGGGCTTGCGCCCTTTGCGGTGTTTTGTTCCGCCACATTTTTTGTTTGCGAGAAACTGCTTGTACAGTTTCTCGTAAACAAAAAAACGTCAGTTACAGCCGAAACGAAAGACGCGTCACACGATCCCCTTTTGCGCTTCCCGGAAAATGCTTATAAATTCGGACGTGCTTATGACCTTTGCCCCGAGTTTTTCTTTATAGTCCAGAGGCATTCCCAGATCCCAAAAAGCGAAACCGTGATCCGAAAGCCAGCGGGAAGTAAGGATCATCTGTACGGTCCCCGCATTGCTTTCTTCCCGGTAGCCTGAATAGCTGGTGTAGACCCGTCCGGCGACGACCCCGAATTCCCCGGCCCGGAGCGTCCCGTCACGGTAGACGCCGAAAGAAAAAGGCCGCGCCCGGCTGCCGCTTTTTTCGCGGACTTTACGGAGAAGATCGAGCAGGGGCGGAGTGAGCCAGCCGCCGCCATGAACGGCGACGCATTTATCGACAATGAGATCAAAATCCTCGTCCGCCCGCAGTTCGTACCGCGAAAGAAAACGCCTCACGGATCTGCTTTCGTGAAGATCGGGGAAGAAGAGAACCGACCGCCATATATGGTGCCTGGGCACAAGGACGGTAATGACCGAATCTTCGGTGCTGGCGGGACCCGACATAAGGAGGAACCCTTCGGCCATAAGACCCGCGGCGAAATCAGGATCAAAATCCAGTGCCAGGCACTCTTCCTCCGCGTATCCGGTTTCCATGATGGCGTCGATGACGCGGCGGGGATCGTCTTTGGGGGAAACAAGAATATGCCCCGACGACGTATAGGAAAGATTAAACGCGTCCATTTTCCTCTTCACCGTGTTCCCGTATCACCGCCATAAAGCCCTCCCCGTATCTTTCCAGTTTCACCGATCCCACGCCTCTTATGTTCAGAAACTGGCCGGGGGTAAGGGGCCGCTTCCGGCACATTTCCCGGAGGCTGGAGTCGGGGAAAATAATATAGGCGGGCGCGGCGGCTTCCTTCGCCAGGCGGTTCCGCAGTTCCCTGAGCTTTAGAAAAAGCGCGTCTTCCGCGCCGCCGGACTCAGGATCCCCGCCTGAAGAAGGCGCCTTTTTCCGGTTTTCTTTTCCCTTTTCCGCGTCTTCCGGGCCCGGGCCGCGCCGTTCCCGCGGCGCGCCCCCGTGCGTACGCGGCGCGTCTTTGGGCAGCATCATCTTGAGGATCTTCCCTTCGCTTACAATCTCCCTCCAGCGCGGCCCCAGGCGCAGAACCGGGTATTCGTCGCCCTCAAGGCCAAGGTACTGTTCCGCTATGAGGTGATCCGTTATCCGCCGGATCAGGCGGGGATCCGTGTCCGCCATGATGCCGTACGTGCTCAGGGTATCGCAGCGGGAGGCGCGGATCTTTTCGTTTTTATCGCCCCGGAGTATGCCTGTCACCATGGTTTTGCCGAAGGACCGGCCCCGCTCGGCGAGCCTGAACACGCAGGAGATAATTTTCCGCGCCTCAAGGGCAACGTCGGCCTCCTCGTAAACGGTGTTGCAGTTGGAGCAGTTGCCGCACCAGGCGGGGCCTGATTCCCCAAAATAAGAGAGCAGGCGTGAGCGGAGGCAGTCGGAAGCGGTGGCGTAGAAGGTCATTGCTTTGAGGAGTTCCAGATTGTGTTCCACAAGAGCCTGATCTTTTACATCGTCTTCATCCTGGCTGTTACGGATAAGGTAGGTGTTGATCCGCACGTCCTGCGGGCTGTAAAGGAGAATGCAATCCGCCTTTTCCCCGTTCCGGCCGGCCCGGCCCGCCTCCTGGTAATAACTTTCGATATTTTTAGG
Organism: Treponema sp.; assembly: GCA_031264395.1. GTDB lineage: Bacteria > Spirochaetota > Spirochaetia > Treponematales > Breznakiellaceae > JAIROE01. The sequence continues at coordinate 25,920 of JAISEB010000263.1, forward strand.
CATGTTGTAGTGGATCACAAAGGACACGCCCGGCTTGTCTATCCCCATGCCGAAAGCGTTGGTGGCCACCATAACGGGTTTCCTGTCACAGATAAAATCATCCTGATTGTCCCGCCGTTCCCGGTCGTTAAGGCCGGCGTGGTACCGGGTTACGCCGAAACCTTCGGCATCAAGGGCGCGGCACACTTCCTCCACGGTCTTCCGGGTGGAGCAGTAGATGATCCCGCTCTTGTCCCGCCGGGAAGAAAGGCATTCCAGCAGGGCGGCGAACCTGTCGCGGGGCTTCTGCACCTCAAAATACAGATTGCCCCGGTCAAAACCCGTGGTCAGGCTGTAGGGATCGCGGAGGGACAGGGCGCGCCTGATGTCGTCTTTTACCCTGCCTGTGGCGGTGGCGGTAAAGGCGGCGGTGATGGGCCGCGTTTTGAGCCGGCGGATAAAGGCGGTGATCTCAAGATAGCTGGGACGGAAATCGTGGCCCCACTGGGACACGCAGTGGGCCTCGTCTATGACCACAAGGGCGATTCCCGGCGAGGAAGAAGACGGTTCGGCAAGCCGGGAGGGGAACCCCTTTTGCAGCCGTTCCGGGGCAATGTAGAGGATGCGGTATTCACCCCGGAAGGCGCGAAAAACCGTCTCCGTGTATTCGCCCGGGTCAAGGGAACTGTTAAGAAAAGCGGCGGAAATCCCCGCGGCCTCCAGGGCGTTTACCTGATCTTTCATAAGGGAGATAAGGGGGGAAATGACCAGAGTAAGGCCCTCCAGAAGCATGGCGGGGATCTGGTAGCAGAGGGACTTTCCGGCCCCGGTCGGCATTACCGCAAGCACGTCCCGGCCGGCGAGGATGGCGTCTATAACCTCTTCCTGGCCGGGGCGGAAACGCGGGTACCCGAAACAGCGCCTGAGTATGTCCGCTTTGCCTGCGCCGCCCGTCACAGCTGATCCGGGAAAGGCTCCCGGGGGGGACGCACCGTTTCCCGGTGCATTTCGCGGTTAATCATGGAAAGCACCAGCGTCGTACCCAGGGGCAGCCGGTAGGGCACGGTAAAATCGCCGCCGGGATACTCGACGGTAACGATGCGCCGCTCTTCCCCCGACGGCAGAATGGCGTCGAGCCGGACCGGAAGGGGGTAGGGATTTTTGGGAACGGGATAGGTAAAAAGGCCGAAGATCTCCCCCTCTTCAAGATCGGAGGGAGAAGTAACGGTGAGCCGTATGAGGCCGTCCTGCCTTACCCGCGTTCCTTCGCCCGGGTCCTGGGCCGTCACGGTTTCGCCCTTTTCCCCTTCCCTGGGATCACGCACCGTAAAAACAAAATTCATCCCCATCTGCCGGAGCTGTTCAAGGCTCGCGGAAACCGAAAGGCCGGTAAAACCCGGCATGACCACCGTTACGTTTTCCGGGCCCAGGCTCACCACAAATTCCAGCGCCGTCGCCCCGGATATTTCCCTGCCCGGCTCCGGGTTCTGCCTGAGAATTACCCCCGGCGCTTCGGCGGAATGCTGGTACATGAAAGGTTCCCTGAGCGAAAGCAGGGGCTGGGGGGAAGAGGCGAACATGGTCTGGAGATCCATACGGACCTCGTCTATGTTTCTCCCTATGTAGTTTTCCACCCGGTCTATAATTACCCCCTGGCTCACCACAAGCCAGACGCGGCGGCCCGCCTTGACTATGGCGCCGGCCCTGGGGTCCTGCTCCAGCACAAGCCCCTTGTCGTAGGACGACTGCGAATAGCGGAGGCGGATGCGGGGATCAAGCTCCTTGACCTGAAGTTCAAGCAGGGCGTCGGTAAGTTCCTTGCCCCGGACTTCGGGAACCATGGTTTCTTCCGCTCCCCGCACGGCGACAAAAAAAACCGAAAGGGCGACTATCCCCACAAACACAAGAAGCCCCGCGGCCATGGAAATAAAAAGCCGCAGATGGTTGGCGACATAACTTTCCATGGCGTCAAAATCAAAATGTATCAGTTTCATGGTTTTCCCCGTTCATGTTTTTTGCCGCTTATGCCCGCCCGGCGCCAAGCCGGGTTCCGATAAAATCCCTTGCCCCGTTAAGAAAGGCCCGCCATTCCAGCGCCTTCCTCTTTTCAAACTGAAGGATCTCCGCCGCCAAAACTCCGTCTCCCGTTTGTATCAATATCCCGTGCCTTTTGTCTACACCCAGAACAAGACCCGGCGCGGCCCCTTCCCCGGCGGGCGGGGGAGGCGCAGGATGCGCCCGCAGTATGTAGAGATCCGTTCCGTTGCAGAATGTCCTGGAGAGCGGCCAGGGGGTAAAGGCCCGTATCCTCGCGTCTATGAGCGCGGCGCCGGCCGTCCAGTCTATGATACCGTCTTCCCGGGAAATAAGGGAGCAGTACACCGCTTCTCCGTGGTTCTGCGGCCGGCCCCGCGCGCTTCCGTCCGCGACAGCCTCAAGCAAAGGGGGCAGCATGGCGGCGGATTTGAGGGCGGCGGCGAGCGAAAGGCTTTCGGACGTTTCGCGCCCATTCAGGGGAATGATTTCCTGCGCCAGAATATCGCCGCTGTCCATTTCCGGCGCGAGGCGCTGTATGGTGACACCTGTTTCCGCGTCGCCGTTCAGTATGGCCCCGGCAATGGGAGAAGGGCCGCGGTATCTGGGCAAAAGACTCGGATGTATGTTGACGCCGCCCAGCGGAAAAAGCGAAAGAAATTTGGGGCCAAAGATCCGGCCGTAGGCAAAGGATACAAGAAGATCCGGCTTCAGCGCGCGGACGGCTTCCCGCGCCGCCCCGTCAAGTTTTTCCGGCTTGAGGACAGGGACGGAAAGCCGCACGGCGGCGGCGGCGGCCTCGGTGGGCTCGCGTTTCCCGCTCCGGCCGCGCGGGCTGTCGGGATTGGTAAGGACGGCGGCAAGCTCCGCGGCCTTCGCGGCCGCTTCCATGGAAGGCACGGCAATGGCGGGGCTTCCGGCAAAGAGGAGCCTCATGTCTTCCAGGCCCGCCTCTTTGCCGCCGCCTTTTCCATTTTGGCAAGCAGCCTGTTCCGCTTCTGTTCGGGAAGGCGGTCGGTAAAGAGTATCCCCTCCAGATGATCGTATTCGTGCAGTATGACGCGGGCCAGCACGCCGCCCGCTTCCAGGGTAAAGGGACGGCCCTTTTCATTCCAGGCCTGAACCTTCACCGTCCTGGGCCGTACCACGTCGGCCCAGACGCCGGGAAGCGAAAGGCAGCCTTCCTCATACTTCGCCGTCTCCTGGGAGGTCTCTATAATGGACGGATTGACAAACACCCTGGGCTCCTGCCCTTCTACCTGAACCACAAAAAGCCGCTTCATAAAACCAACCTGGGGCCCGGCAAGCCCCACGCCCTTGCCGTCCTTAAGGGCCGCTATCATTTCCCCGGCAACGCCTGATATCTGGTCGTCGATTGTTGACACCGGTTCCGCCTTCATGCGGAGCAGTTCATTTCCCAGGGTAAGTATCTTCATGTTCTAAATAGTAATAAAAAAAACGGAGAACCGGCAAGGGTAAAATGCGCGTAACGGGGAATTCGGAATTCAACCACGGCCCCTCATGGGTGTATGTACGAAGAAGTTAACCACAGACTTCACGGACAGAACCGGACTTTCAGTTTCAAATGTATATTTTGTCCGTGTTGGTCCATGTCGTCCGTGGTACCTGGGTAAACAGACGGACTACTTCGTAGACCCGCTTGTGTCTATTGTCACGGAGCTGGCATTTTTTTGAAAGAAGTTCTGAATATTTCGGTTACCGGCCTGCCTATCCAGGGCTGGGGCATTTTTACACCAAAAATGTACGCGATTGTGGCGGGAATATCATATATCATGACCATGGATTTTATCGTATGGCCAGCTTTGATATTTTTTCCGAAAAATATAAGCGGAATGTTCCGTTCCATGGGCGTATCGCCGCCATGATCCTTTCCGATGCCTCCGTGATCCGCGGTCAGGATGAAAACGGTGTCATCATAATTTCCGGAATCTTTTACGCCCTTTTCTATTATGGCCGCAAAAGAATCGAGCTGGGTCAGAAGTTCGTAGTAGGGAGGCGTATCATGCCCCTTTTCATGACCCCGGTGATCCGGTTCATCAAACTGGATAAACGTAAAGTCCGGTTTCTCCCTCTTGATGTAGTCCGCTATTTTTTCAGCCATGGCGGAATCGTATGAAAGCCCGGGAAGCATCTCTTTGTGATGCACCACCGTATCCGGGCAGAACAGTCTCATGAGGTCCCATTCATAAAAATAAGCGGTCTTGAATTCCGGCCGCTGATCCTTTATCAGTGCGAAGATTGTCGGGAATATACCGTAATGATCCACCGGGGTTTCAAATGCCGGAACCTCCGTATCCCAGTCTATATAGCCGTGAATATCCGGGCCGGCACCCATAATCATGGAAGCCCAGTTACAGGAACTTTTCGCCGGTCTGACGCACCGGGCGTTCATGGCGCAAGCCCCGTTTTTTGCCATGCGTTTTGCCAAAGGCATGTCAGCCTTCGGGAAGCTGTATGCACCCCAGGCGTCAAAACCTATCACTACAACTTTCGTTTCGCCGCTCATTTTTCCTCCACCTGTAATACGTCATTCTCCGGGATAGTTATGAATACTTCACTTCCTTCATGGTAAAGCCGCGCCGTATCATAGAGTATGTCTATGTTGAATTCCACTCTGCCGCACTGAACCGCATAGCGTATAATGTTTCCGTGGGAGGTACTGCCCCGTACTGCCCCTTTTAGTGTCCAGGCCCCGGCCCTGTCCGCAGCTTCATTTGAAATACCGATAACTTCGGGCCGCACGACGACATTAGTGCAAGGGTACGAACTTCCTGTCAATGTGTTAAAATCGCTGGCGTTCACGATATTGTAGTGCCCGATAAAGGAAGCGGCGAATTTTGTTTTTGGTGAAGCGTATAGTTCCGTGGCGGTTCCGGACTGTTCAAGATAGCCGACGTTGAAAAGGTGTATTCTGTCGGAGATAACCATGGCCTCGTCCTGATCGTGGGTAACAAAGATCGTAGTGATTTTTAGATCCCGTTGTATGCGCCGGATTTCACTCTGAAGATTGCGTCTCAACAGGGCGTCTATGGCACTCATGGGTTCGTCCAAGAGCAGGACCTTGGGCTCCATGACCAAGGCACGGGCAAGAGCAACACGCTGCTGCTGACCCCCGGAAAGCTGGCTGGGATACTGCTTTGTCTTTTCCGTAAGTCCTACCATGTCGAGCATGGTTCCAACCTTTTCATTGATGCTCTTTCTGTCCATCTTCTTGATGTGAAGGCCAAACCCCACGTTCTGTTCCACATTCAGGTTGGGGAAAAGGCTGTATTGCTGGAACACCATGCCTATGGCCCGCTGTCTGGGGGAAAATTCTGTGATATCTACGCCGTCAAGATAAATCTTTCCCGATGTGACCGTCTCAAGCCCCGCAAGACAGCGCAAAAGGGTACTCTTGCCGCAACCAGACGGACCCAGGAGGGTAACAAGTTCTCCCTTGTTGACACTCAGGGTAATCCCCTTGAGGGCCTGCATGTTTCCGGGAAACACCTTGTATATGTTGTCAAATTGTATGTAGGCCATATTATTCCCCTGCGTTCACGGTTTTGATTTTTGAAGATTTATCCTGATCCCTCATTTGCAGGTACAGAGCGCTCAGGGATACGGACAAGGTAATGATCATCAGGACTACCAGTACAACGCTGGAAACCTGTATGGGCTGGTTACGGGTGGCAAAAAGGTAGAGCTGGGCAGTCTCATAAATAGAAGCCGCGATAATCCGTACCATGGCGTAATCGCCAAAGATGCCGGCCATGCACATGAGCATGGAAACCATGATACCCGAAACCATGCAGGGCACGACTATCCTGAAAAAGGCGTAGAGCCTCCCGGCGCCGAGAATTTCCGCCGCCTCAATGAGTTGCCTGAGGTTGACTGCGTACATATTGTTTCGTATGGCCCTGAAAGTAATGGGCAACCCGCCGACACAGTAAATACAGATGAGCATGACAAGCCGGTTTGAAAATATGGTACCCGATCCGGCGTATGTTGCCAGTACCGCCGTGGCAAGCACGACGCCGTTAATGGTGTAGGGTACCATGCTGATCAATTCAAGGACGCGCTCCAGCCTGGGTGAATAAACCAAAGCCGTATAAAGCGCCAGAATCACGAACAGCGAAGTCATGCACACGGGTATGATGGAAATGGCGACACTGCGGAGTACAGCCATGATAAACCGCCTGTCCGAAAGGATCTGGATGTAGTATTTGAGGGTGAAACCCCTAGGTAATATGCGGGTCCAGTTTAAGGTAAACGAATATATCAGGGTTGTGGCAAGTGGTATGGTCAGATACAATAATACCACAATTAAAAAAATAACGCCGCCTTTGCCTGTTTTGGTTTTCAATTTACGTTGCCCCTGGAACAGAGCTTTCTTACCAGGTTGGAAAATCCTAAAACCAGAAAGATAAAAGCCAGCATAATCATGGAAAATGCCGATCCCATGTTCGGCCTGGGACGGTTATCGCCGACAAAAATGCTTGCGATGTTTATCCCCATGAGAGGCGCGTTGCTTAACATTACCATGGGCGTAGCATAGGCAGTTATGGCATTCGCAAAGAGCATGGAAAAGGTACCGGTTATGGACGGGATCATGACAGGAATGCCCACCTTGATCCAGAATTGAAGGGAGCTTGCTTGAAGCAACTCTGCCGATTCCTGCCACTCGGGCCGTATAGCCTCGAAAGCCGGAAGCATAAGGAGGGTACCCATGGGTATCTGGAAATAGATATACAGCAAAAAGAGACCCCGCAGGGTGTAAAGATTATATTCCGCCAAGGGCCTAAAGTTTATCGCCTTGCCGGTCAACACAAGGACACCTGAAACTCCAAGGAGGGAAATAAACGAAAAGGCCAGGGGGACGCCCCAGAAATTGGCTGTTACCGTCAGAAGGGTCATGTAGAGCCGCTTT
>JAISEB010000321.1 GCA_031264395.1 Treponema sp.
TTAAAAATCTCCTTGATCATCTTATTGTTATCCCCATGTATATCAGGATAACTGAAGTTAGTGTATACTATACAATAAGAGAGGATCAAGTGTTTTTTGGATTATTTATTGTATTCGTACAGTCTATAGACAAATATGTAAAAAAAGTAATATAATAGACAAATATCGAGAAACGTACAGGAGAACAAGGATGAGAAAAGGATTGTTGGCGGTGATAATTTCGGCGGGTTTGGCCCTATGCGGGAACATGTACGCGGCGGATTTTTCCCTGAGCGCGGGCGGCGGCGGCCTTATCGGCGGCCTTTTTACCCGCTATACCGCGTCGGGCCACGGTATTATGGGCGGTGAGGTGTTGCATGTCGTACAAACCCAGGATATTAACCAGTTTAACTACGGGGGCTTTGTGTTTTTTGACGCGACATACGCCGAATTGTCCGTAAGCATACAGAGCGGCGTGAATACCTGGGAACAGCTGCTGGATCAGGTATTGCCCGATCTAAAGTCGGACAAGGGGAAGGGCTGGGAAACCATGATGGGCTTTTCCCTGCTGGCAAAATACCCTTTTACCCTGACCAACCGCCTTTCCCTCTTCCCCCTTGCGGGTGTCGAATACCAGGTGTCCCTTGCACAAAAACGATCCTTGTCGGCCGACAACCGTGTATATAACAGGACAAACGGAATTTATGAGAAAAACAAGGACAAAAAGGCCCTTAAACTGTCGGACTGGAATTCCCTGTTTATAAATGTCGGCGCCGGAGCGGACTTCAACCTTACTTCCGGCCTCTTTATACGCGGAGAAATACTGTACGGTTTCAGGCTTATGACGCCTTGGGAAAAAGACGGGCTTACGCAGCTACAGGATGCCGTTCATAACCCCAACCTTAAACTTTCGGGCCTGACAAGCGGCCCCAGTTTTAGAATAGGCTTGGGCTGGCGGTTTTTTACCTTGGGAAAACGCTGACCTACCGCACCTTCGCAAGTATTTCGCCGATTACCCGGTCCGCGTCCTCGTAAGGCACCTGACAGGTGCCTACTTGGAGGTGGCCGCCCCCGCCGTATGTAAGGAGGATGCTGCCCACATTGGCCGTGGCGCTGCGGTTGACGACGCTGTAGCCCACCGTTATGGCGACGTTGGCCTTGTTCTTGCCGTCTATAACCCAGATGGAGATGTTCTGCTCCGGGTAAAGTGTATAGATGAGGAACCGGTTTCCGGCGAAGATCTTCTCTACGCCGCGCAGATCCACCAGCAGGGCGTTGCCTTCGATCTTTGCGTATTTGAGGATCATTTCGCGGAAAAGTTCGTTCTGTTCAAAATAAACATCAAGCCGTTCTTTGACATCGCTCATGGCAAGTATATCATCAATGGTTTTTTCACTGCATGCTCTGGCAAGCTCTTTCATCAAGTCGTAGTTGCTGATGGTGAAATTCCGGAAACGGCCAAGGCCGGTACGCGGGTCCATGATAAAGCCCAAAAGGACCCAGCCCCGCGGATTGATTATTTCTCCGGTAGAAAGATCGCCCGAATCTACCTTGTCAACATACCGTATCATCTCGGCAAAACGTCCCAGCTTTTCGTCCCCGCCGTAAAATTCATAGACAACCCTGGCGCAGCTTGGCGCCTTGCGGGAAACGCCTTCAAAATAGGCGGTTTTTCCCAGCCGTTCCGTTTCACTGGAATGATGATCAAACCAAAGTCTGCATCCTTTGATGTAGGGAATATTGGCCAGAATGTCGTTATCGGTTGCTTCGACCCGGCCATCCTGAATATCCTTGGGGTGAACAAATTTCCATTCGTCAATAAGCCCCAAATACAAAAGCAAAGCCCCGCACGCCAAGCCGTCAAAATCAGATCTGGTTAATAACCTCATGCCGCAACCTTCCTTAGTTCTGATTCTATCATATCACGGATCTTTATTATATACACAGCATAAATTATAATGAATTTATGAAATGTGTGCATATATCTCAATCCCGTTTTTTTCGCGCGGTTTTTCCGGTTTTCATGGCTGTATCCCTGCTTTTTTCGGCCTGCGCCACCACCGGGACCGGCCAGGCATCGTACGGAAACCTTGGAAATCCTTCCGATCCGGTTCCTTTTATGGAAAAAGTCCGGCGGGGAAAGCTCCCGTCGGGTCTTGGTTACTATATTCTGGAAAATTCCATGCCCAAAGACCGGGCGTATCTTACTCTCGCGGTGTATGCCGGATCGGTATTGGAAGCCGATGACGAACAGGGACTGGCCCATTTTACTGAGCATATGGCCTTTAACGGCACGGTCCGTTTTCCCGAGGCGGAACTCGTTAATTACCTCCGATCTTTGGGGATGCGCTTTGGCCCCGAGGTAAATGCCTATACTACCTACGACGAAACGGTTTTCGGCATAGAAGTACCGGTGGAAACGGGTCCTGACGGCGTAAAAATCATACCGGAACGGGCCCTGGCGGTGCTTGACGATTGGACCCGCGCCATTACCTTTGCCCCCAAAGATGTGGACGAAGAACGGGCCGTCATTATGGAAGAATACCGCTCCCGGCTCGGCGCCAGGGACCGGCTGACGCGGAAGCTGCTTCCGGTAATTTTTGAAGGTTCCCCCTATGCCGTCCGGTATCCCATAGGCCTGCCGGAGATCATAGAGAACGCCCCCGCGGAACGGCTTGAAAACTTTTATAAACGCTGGTACCGGGCCGACAACATGGCTGTTATTCTGGTGGGCGATTTTGACGGAGCGGCGCTGGAAGCGTCCCTTGCCTCGCATTTTTTGATCCCCAAACCCCAGGCGCCCCTTGCCCGTCCCGAGTACGATCTTCCCCCGCCCAAAAAGGGAAACATATCGGCTGTGGTATATACCGAAGAAGAATTGACATCCACCAACATATACCTCTACTACAAGCGTTCTCCCAAACCGATAAAAGCCGATCTTGCCGGTTACCGTGAATGGATAATCGATGTTCTTGTGGACAACATGCTTTCCCTCCGTTTTGAGGAGGAGAGTCTTAATCCGGCCGCGCCCTATATTGGCGCCGGGGCGGCAAACATCAGATACGGAAAATCATCCCGTTATTATGTTCTTGCGATCCGGGCAAAGTCAGGCAGTGCGGGAGCCGCCCTGGCGGAGATGTTGAAAGAAAAGGAATCGATGATCCGTTATGGTTTTACCGAAGCGGAAATCGCCGTTGCCAAAGAGGCCCTTCTTTCCGATCTTGAACGGCTGGTTTCCGAAAAAGACAGGCAGGAATCGGGCCGTTATGTTTCGCTGTTTACCGATCATTTTATTTCGGGAGAAGCCCGTCCTGATCCCGAATGGGAGCTTTACGCGGCGCGCGAACTGCTTCCCGGCATAAACGCCGCCGGTATTCTTGCCGCCGTGAAGGATTACTTTGAGCCCGGAGATCTCCGCGTCTTTATTTCCGCGCCGGAGGCCGAGGCGGCGGATCTTCCTTCGGACAGGGATATACGGAACATGGTGCGGGCCAGCGCCCGCATGAAAATAGAGCCTCCGGCGGCGGCGCGGTTGGAAGGCGAACTTCTGGACGAAGAGCCTTCCCTTGGGGAAATAACGGCCGAAACAGCGGATGGTGAAACCGGCGCGGTTATTCTGACTCTTGAAAACGGAGCGAAGGTTATCCTCAAGGAGACACAGAACCGGAACAATGAAATTGTCTTTTACGCCATGGCCAAAGGCGGCCTCACCAGCGCCGGACCGGAGGAATTTACTTCCGCCCGGCTCGCCGCCGAAATGGCCGAAACATCGGGACTTGGCCCCTATTCCCGGCCCGATCTGATAAAAAAACTCGCCGGTAAACAGGTTTCTTTTTCCTTCTGGATTTCCGACATTACAAGGGGGTTTGAAGGTTCCGCCGTTTCCGGGGATATCAGAACCCTTTTTGAAATGCTCCACCTGAGCCTCACCAGACCGCGTATAGACAGGGACGCCGTTGCCGCAATGATGGATCAGTACCGGACTACACTGGCCCGGCGGAACGAAGATCCCAATACGGTGTTTTCCGACGAGCGTATAAGGACCGTGCGGGGAAACAACCTGTGGTACAAGCCGCTTGAGCTTGCCGATCTTTCCCAGGCAGATCCGGAAAAGGCCCTTGCCTTTCTCCGCCGTACCCTTAATCCCGCGGACTATACGTTTATTTTCGTGGGGAATCTTGATATGGAAACGATGCGCCGTTGCGCCGAAACGTACATCGCCTCAATTCCCCGCGGTGAAGCCTTTAACAGCTGGAAAGATCCCCGGGTTATCCGGCCGGGAAAAACAGAGCGGGAAGTTTACAAGGGAAAAGAAGACAGGAGCCTTGTTTATATGGGCTGGTTTAAAGACGCTACCTGGTCCGAAGAAAACAGCGTTACCGCCCAGATTCTGACCGAATATCTTGATATAAGGATGACCGAAGAAATACGGGAAAAACTCGGCGGCGTTTATTCGATTTCCGTAAACGCTGTGGCGTCTCCGGGGCCCGCGGCCGAATTGTCCCTGGGGGTTTATTTTGCCTGTGATCCCCGCAGGGCCGGGGAGCTTTCCGCCGCGGTAACGGCGCTGCTCGAACGTACCGTTTCACAGCCTGTGGACCGCGGTATCTTTGATAAATCTGTTGAGGCCATGCAGAAAACATGGGAAGCGTCGGTACAGAGCAACGCTTACATAGCCCAAAGCTACGCCAATTCCTCGGCGCTTCTTGATACGCCGCTTTCGCGCCTGGACAGGCGGCCGGAACTTTTCCGCAGGGTACGCCCCCCGGAAATTCAGGAATTGTTGAAACTGCTTCTTTCGAACGGGCCGGCAAGCGTCGTTTTATACCCCGAGGGCCGGCAGGATCAGGGCAGCGCTGATTAGCTTGACGCAGCTTGTGGAGTTTTGCGGCCGTTGCCCTAACCGAAGACTTTGTCGGCTTTGCCGGTAAACCACAGGAGAATGGCCTTGGTGCGGTTGGTAAAGGAATTGCCGATTCGTTCACCCAGGCCGGGAAAGGCCGACGCCTTGGCCATGGAAGCGGCGTAAATAAGAAGGCTGTCTCCGGCATCCAGTACCGCCACAACGGACCGGAGGCGGTTCTTCCCGACCGCGTTTATAATGCCCACGTTCATCGCGGTAAGATTTTCCTGGGTAAAGATGAGAAAGTCGGTTCCCGCCCGGTATTCATAACGGTATATATTGTCCCCAAAGGTAAGATCTTTCTGCCTTGCGTAGATGACAATATTTTCAGGCGGAACGGCGTAGGCCGGATCGGGTATCGGCTGTTTCGCCTCGGGGTTGTTTATTACCGCCGATGTCTCGTAAAAGGTTCTCATGGCTTTGCGGCTCGCGGAATAGTACTGTATTCCGGCAAGGCTTGAAATGGTCAGCGCCTCGTTGTAGAGGTCCCGGCGTTCTTCCCCGGTCCAGGAGCCTGCAAATTCTTCGCCGGTATTTGTCCCGCCTGTTCCGCCGGGTTTTTTATACAGGGAAAGCGTTTCAACAATGATGCCCGGATTGAGGGTCCGTTCTATTTCGCCTGTCAGGGTGCGTACCGCCGTGTGATTGGGGACCAGTACGGGCCGGGGGGTCTTCAGCTGAACCTGTGAAATGATCTCTCCGTTCCGCAGAAGCGCGGCCCGCTCTGGCCCCGCAAGTTCTTCCAGCGAAACCGGGAACGCGGGAAAAACAGCCGGAATGAACATCGAAACAATCAGAATACATGTCTTAATGTTCATGGAGTATTTACCTCATGCTTCCGCGGTAATACACCCTGACCTGTTTGTAGAGCCCTTCGCCCTCACTTTTTGTTTCCACATCGGCAATGTCGTTCAATGTGGTGTGTATAAGGCGGCGGTCAAAAGGATTCATTGGCTCAAGAAGAATGGAGGCGCGGTTTTCCCGGACGCGGTCGGCGACGGTATAGGCAAGACGCACCAGGGATTCTTCCCGGCGTATACGGTAATTTTCGCTGTCAAGAATGATACGGGTATCTTCCCGGCCCAGCCGCCCGGCGTAAATATTGGCGAGAAGCTGAAGGGCGTCAAGATTCTTTCCCTTCTTCCCGATAAGAATGGAAGAATATTCCGAGTCTATTTTAAAGCCGATCTTGCGGTCTTCCCTGAATAGCACCGATGCCTTGCCGTCATATCCCATACGGCCAATAAGACCTTCAAGAAAATCCACCATCTTTTTTTCAAATTCATTCTGCGCGCCGGGATCGCCAAAAACCGCCTGTCTGCCCGCGTCATCTTCACCGCTTGTTTCCGGCCGGGAACGGCGGCCTTCGGACGATCTCTCTTCCGGTTCGGGCCCGGTTTCCGCCCGTGTCACCTGCCTGTCGGTGTGAACCTGTATTTTCACGTAACCCTTTTTGAACAACCCCTGACGCTGGGCTTCCATAATCTCAACGTCAAAATCATTTTTTTCAAGTCCCAGTTCTTCCGCCGCCCGGTCAATTGCTTCCTTTTCGGTACGGCCTTCAAATTCGTATACCATTGCAGTCTCCTATTTCTTTTTCTTTTTTTTCGGGACAATGACCGGTTCTCTCGCAGCCGCTGCCGCCGCCTGGGCCGCCCGTTTTGGCGCCAGGTATTTGTTAATTGCCAGCTGCTGGACCAGGGTCAGCATATTGGAAAAAATCCAGTAGATGAGCAGCCCCGAAGGCACATCGTACAGGATAAAGAAGAAAATAAGCGGCATGGCGTAGAGCATCAGCTTCATCTGCGTATTACTCTGCTGATCCGGCGTCTGGGTCACTTTTCCGTACAGGAGCTGGGAGCCCACATAAATAAAGGGCAACAGCCGTATGTCGGTCCAGCCCAGGATGGGCAGGCTGAAACCGGAAAAATGATACACCGATTCGGGAAGGGAAAGATCGGGAATCCATTTCGGGATGAACAGGGCCCCCCGGAGGTCAAAATGGTTGTTGAAGAGATTGTACATGGCAAAGAAGATGGGGATCTGCAACAGCATGGGAAGGCAGCCTGAAACCGGGTTGTACCCTTCCTTCTTGTAGAGTCCCGCCATTTCGGCATTCATCTTCTGGGGGTTATCCTTGTATTTCGCCTGCAGCTCCTTGATCTTTGGGGAAATGGCCTGCATGCGAAGGGTGGATTCGGAACTCTTTTTTGTAAGGGGAAAGAAGATCACTTTTACAAGGAGGGTAAGAAGGATAATTGCCACCCCGTAATTCGGAATCATACGGTAAAAAATGAGCAAGAGCCATTTAAGAACCCTTTCCAGAGGGCTAAGAAAACCTCTGGTATTTGCCGCCTCAATGAGCTGCGTATTCTGAAGATTGAAACCGTTTCTTCCGTTGTTGTAAATGGCAAGGCTTTCCTGGTTTTTTGGGCCGATGTAAAAACGGTAGGTGTCTTCGGTCCGGGATGTGGAAAGAGGCGGCCGTATGATATAAAGGCGCGATGCCGCGGGAAGCCCCGGTTCCGGTTTGGCGGAAAATACCATGTCGTATTGCGCCGGATACGGAATGGCGATAAGGGTGAAGTATTTCCCCGCTATGGCCGCCCAGTTCGGACGGGAGTTGATGATGTTGGGGCGCTCGTCGTTTATCTTCTCAAGCCGCCGCTTGCCGTTGGTATAGGTGATGTACTGGCGGTATTCGTAACGCTGATCAAGTTTCTCAAAGGAGGGGCCTATCTGGGGACCTGTGATCAGCGTGTAGGCGGCGCGGGAAACGTTCCCGGAATTTTCCGTTGCGAAATCAAAACCCGGAACCGAATAACCGCCGTCAAGCGAGACGGTCAGCTCGAACATAAATTCGTTGGGTTTGAAATCGTAGCGCTTGGTCAGCGTAAAACGGCCCGGTGAAGCTCCTCCTCCCGGAGAAAGGGTGAAGTCACGGTAAAATTCCACCGAATAATCGGAAATCCGCCGCACATGAAAAAGGGCGTTCACAGGCGGGGCGTTCTGATCCCCAAAGGCTATGGAGAAGGCATGGGCCTTCCTGTCGCCCGAAAGGATCATTTCCACCGGTTCTCCCTTGTCGTCGTGCTCCTTGAGTTTCCAGGAGACAATATCCCCGCCTGCGCTGGAAAGCGTTGCCGTAAGGATATCGGTGTTGATGACAACGCGCTCTTCCTGCGTCGGGGAAAGATCAAAAAAATTCGCGAGGTCGCTTTCCGCCAGGGCATTTTCCGCTTGGGGCCCGGTTTCTCCGGCGGCGGGATCATACAATTCACCGGCTTCAACGGACGGACCGGCGGTTCCGGGCCCGGCGGATTCGGCGGCGGCAGATCCCGTTGCAGGAGCGCCGCCCGCGGGAACCACCGACGCGGCGTTTCCCGCAGCCGGCGCGGAGGCGCCCTGAGAGGCGGCGCCGTTTGCCGGAAAGGATGGTTTAGGGGGAAAGAAGATCCCCTGAACAAAATAAAAACCCAATATGACGGCGACTGAAAGCACAATCGCCAGGATCGTATTCTTTTCCATAAAACTCCTATTTTAGCGGATCATAACCGCCCGGGTGAAAAGGATGGCAGCGGAGAATCCGCCTTGCGCCAAAGTACAAACCCCGGAAAAGCCCGTATTTTTCCACCGCCTCGTAAGTATACGCCGAACAGGAAGGGTAATACCGGCAACAGGAAGGAAAATACGGGGACACGGCCCTTTGATAAAAACGTATTGCGATGAGGGCTAATTTTCTCACGTCCTGGTTTCCATAAAAAGTCCGGCTCTGGTAAACAGAACGGCAAGCTGTTCTTTCCGGGATGGAAAGGTTTCGTCCTCTCGGGGCGGATAGACCAGCAAAACCAGATCAAAACCGCTTTTCAAACGGGGCCGCAGCCTCCGGTACGCTTCCCGCCCCAGCCGCCGCGCCCGGTTCCGTTCCACCGCGTTTCCGTATTTCCGGGGAAAGGTAAAACAAATCCGGTTGTATTCAAAACCATTATCCAATACAAAAAGTTTCGCTCCGGCGGAGCCAAACCGTCTGCCGTCCCGAAAAACCTTTCCTATTTCTTTTTTTCCCCGTAAACGCTCAATCCGCCTGAACCGGTAATCCGGCCCGGCGATTCCTTCACTAATAGGGCTTCTTCTCGTCGGAAACCGTCAGCTTAAGCCGGCCCTTGGCCCTGCGGCGTTTGAGCACCAGCCGCCCTCCCCGGGTTTTCATCCGGGCGCGGAATCCGAATTTACGGTTCCGCTTTACCTTGCTGGGTTGATAAGTCCGTTTCATAGGAACATCTCCTGTCTATCTATAAGGTTCATGAAAGCACGTTAAACGGCGGACAATCGCACCGCACACATCAACATGTCCAGTATAGGGAAACAGGAAACAATGATCAAGGCCAACTACGAGGCGAAGCCTCGTAGTTGGCTGGGGAGTTTTGCGGCAGCGGGGCGCCGTTTGAGGGCAGTGGCCGGATTCGGAGCCGCAAAACTCCACGTCCCCTTCGGTCCCTGCCTACCCCCAAAATAGGGCCGTGCACGGCTCTTGACAGAAAGCCGTACCGGTGTCAGCCTCGCAACAGATGATTCGAAAATCACCGGAGGCAGAGATACAGACGGTACGCTGGAGCCTTTTTCCCGTTTTAACCGCGGCGGGACTTGTCCTTGCCGGGTCCGGCCTTTTTTCGGGCTGTTATACCCTGAAGCAGGGAGCCGCCATGCTGGGTTATCTGAACCGGGCGGTCCCGCTGGAAAGCTTGCTCGAAGGGAATGCCCTTTCCGAAGCGGAGATCTCCGATTCCGATATGGAGAAAAACCGGCTTTTTGTGGAACGAATCCATGATATACGCCGCTTTGCCATGGAAGATCTGGGTCTTGCGGAAAGCAAAAATTACACCAAATACGTGAAAATTGACCGTTCGTACCTTGCCGCGGTAGTTTCCGCCTCGGCGGAGGATTCCTTTGCCCGCCATGAATGGTGGTTTCCCGTGGTGGGTTCCGTTCCCTACAAGGGTTTTTTCGATCCCGAAGATGCCAAAAAGGAAAGGGCGCTGCTGGAAAAAAAAGGCCTCGATGTATGGATACGGGGCGTTGACGCCTTTAGTACTCTGGGCTGGTTTGAAGATCCTCTGTATTCGTATATGCGGGATTATGCCCCCGAACAGCTTGCGAATCTTGTTATCCACGAGCTGCTCCACGCCACAATTTTTATCAAGGGCCAAGTCCAGTTTAATGAGGAACTGGCGGAATTTGTGGGAAGCGAAGGGGCCAGGCTTTATATGGAAAGCCGTTACGGCGCCGAATCCGGAGAATACCGCCGCATGCAGAATGCCGGAACGGACGCCGCCGCCTTTCTTGCTTTTATCCGGGAACTCATCGCGGAACTTGACACAGTGTACCGCAGCGGCGCGGCAAGGGAAACGGTGCTTCAGAAAAAGAAAGAGATAATCGCCTTGGCCATGGAGCGCTTTGACAGGGAATACGAGAGCCGCTTTCAGGGAGAAAGTTACCGGGGGTTTTCCAAATTGCCGGTAAACAACGCGTACTTGGAACTATACCGCCTCTACTACGCGGAAGATGATTATTTTACCCGCCTGTACGAAAGATCGGGCCGGGACCTCTTTGCGTTTATTGCCGCCGCGAAGCAGTTGAACGGCCTCCGGTCCGCCAAAAAAGATCCCCGCGGGGAACTGGAAAAGGCCTTGGTGCGTTAGGGAAGCGCTTCCTGAGACGGCCTTTTAATCCCAGTTTGATTCGGGAATGTTTCCCAAAAACCTCTCCGCAACTTCCCATATAACGATATCCGGTTTGTTTTCCAGTATATAGTCTTTGTCGTTTTGTTCGAACTGGTCACGGGTATTCTGCCTCCAGATATACTCCACATGGGAAAACAGGCTTGATGTATAGGGCTGTAATGAATAAAAGAAAGAATCCCTGAAAATAATGGCCTTTGGCAAATCCCGGTTATTACTTTCGGTAACAATGCCATTTACTCCGTTTTCACCTTCATATTTTTTATATGAATAATAAGATTCCCAGCTGTCTTCCGGCTCGATTTCCACGTTTGTCCTTTGGCTGTATGACTCAAGGCCCATTATGGATACCAAATCTCCTGAGGTATCATACGTTACCGTTCTTGAGTAATTGTTTATAACGGGAAAATCAACGCCGGGAAAACAGGACCGGATCTTGTCGAACAACTGTTCATACGCATACAAAGCCCCCAGCAGATTCCAGTGCGTATCGGTTTCAAAGTAAAGCGGAAGGATGTTTGTTTCTTTTTGTGAAATTATATAGTCACGGGGGAATACGGTCCTGTCAAAAAGGCTTTGAGGCATATTGTTTAGAATCTGATCCGCCCTGGTTAAGCCTTCCGGACGGTCGAACGAGTAATGTTCGGGATATACGCTGTGTTTGTTTGGCGCGATAAAAAATATAAATTGCATGCCGTTGTCGCTGCACCATTGGACGCGTTTTTCAAGCTGCTCCATCACTTTGGCAAGATCGGCGTCATCCAGCAGGTTCTTTTTTTGAAAATCCGCAAGAAGGTTTTCGCCATATTTGTCAATGTAATACAGCCAGCCGTCTTTCCCGATAAGGACCCGGCTATCCTGTTTTTTCTTGAGAATCTTGTAATTTATACGGTAATTCATTAACGCAAAGTACTTTCTGAATCCGAACCTGTCGTTAATATAAACGTCTACTTCCCCCGGAAGGCCGAAGTTCACGGCGCCGTTATGCGTGAGTTTTGGTTTTTCGGCCAGTCTTCTGTTTTCAATGGACGATGTAACGCTTTTACTGTCAAGAAATACAAGCGGGAGTAGAATTACCAGCAGAAAGGAAGCGATAAAGGCATATGTAACGATTTTTGTCCTGAACTTGATAAACAGCAGCGCAATGATGGCGGTGTAAGAAATCATAAAAATCAAAAGAAAGGTTTTCATGCTGTCCTCTTAAAAACGGAAGTAAATAAACGGATTATATGCGTTGCTTGCGAGGCTGCATATTGAAAGAACAAAGAGGCCCAAGCTAACGCCGTATTTTATTATACGGACGGGCTCGGCAAGGGGTCCGCCTTGAATCAAGGACCCGATTTTACGCCACCATGGCGCCGAAAAGGCTATTCCGGCTGCCAGCAGCATATAGAACCGCGCGTCAACGAGCAGACTTAATTCGGGATGATCCTGGGTATTGTTGTAGCGGAACAGGTTTGAAATAAATTCGACGCTTTCCCTGAGCTCAAGCCTGAAAAACACCCACAGCAGCACAACGCACGCCAGCGTATAAATGTGCGCAAGGGCGCGTTTGATAATTCCGTCCTTTATGACGGCGCTTATCCTGCCGCCTAATATTCTTTCAATGAACGATATGGTGCCGTGTCCCAGCCCCCACAGGATAAAGCTGACGGAAGCTCCGTGCCAGAGGCCGGTAATGAAGAAAACGATGTACAGGTTGATTACCGTTCTTCCCCTGCCCTTTCTGTTCCCGCCAAGCGGAATATACACATAATCCATGAACCATCGTGACAGAGAGATGTGCCATCTTCTCCAGAATTCCCTTATTGATTTTGAAATATACGGATAATTGAAATTTTCCAGAAAATTAAACCCGAACATCTTTCCAAGGCCTATTGCCATGTCGGAATATCCCGAGAAATCATAGTAGATCTGCAGGCTGTACGATATGATGGCTATCCAGGAGTAGTATGTCGGTACCGACAGGGGAGCCAGTTCAAAAATACCATCGGCTACTTCCGCAAATGAATTTGCAAGGAGCACTTTTTTGGCCAGCCCGGCAATAAACCGCTCAACCCCGCCGGCAAACAGGCTCGCGCTATGGGTTCTTTTATATATTTGCTCATTGATGTCGTGGTATCTGACAATAGGGCCCGCCATTAACTGCGGAAAAAACGTTATAAAGAGACCCAAATCCAAAACATTTCTTTGAACCAGGTTTCTGTCCTTGTAGGCATCGATTATATATGAAATCGACTGAAAGGTATAAAATGAAATGCCTATCGGCATGATGATGTTTTTTATTGTGATTGGCGGCAGTCCAAGGCCTGAAAAAAGCGGATTAACCAGGCTGGCGGCAAATCCGAGGTATTTAAAATAAAATAGAACCAGGAGATTGCCGGCGACGGCTATTCCCAGAACAATCTTTTTGCGGATGCCGCCCGGGGGTTCATCGGCAATGAACAGTCCCATCCTGTAATTAAACAGGATTGACAATATCATTATTAAAATGTATTTTGGCTCCCCCCATGCGTAAAAGACAAGGCTGCAAAACAGCAGTATAAAATTTTTTCCTTTGATGACCGGGCAGTAGTAATACAACAGCAGAACAACCGGCAGAAAAACAACCAGGAACGTAATTGAACTGAATAGCATGTAGTACAGATCTCCCCGTGTTTAGTTAAGCGTAAATACC
This sequence comes from Treponema sp., assembly GCA_031264395.1. Taxonomy (GTDB): domain Bacteria; phylum Spirochaetota; class Spirochaetia; order Treponematales; family Breznakiellaceae; genus JAIROE01. Next base: position 13,298 of record JAISEB010000321.1, read on the forward strand.
ATGACCGCCTCGCGGTCGTCAGGTCCTTTTGTGGAAAGCTCCAGGTTTTCCCTGTTGATGTCCCATTTGTAGGCGTTTTGCAAACAGGCGAAGAATTCCCGTTCCTTGAGTTTTTCGGGTTCCACGATGGGCGCCATGAGCGTTCCCGCCACGGGGTTGACGGAAATGGTTCTGTCCTTGTCCGTTCCCGGTTTATAGGAGGCAAAATAGCGGTTGGGCGCGCCCGTGCCGCTGATCCTTTCGGCGTCAAAATTCAGGGTAAAGATTTCGCCAAAACCTTCGGAGGCGAGCCTGCTCCGGTCAAAGACGATACTTGAAGATCCGGTCCTGATTTCGATCAGCCGCCATTCTTTCCCCAGAAGATCGGAGAATTTCGGGCTGCCTGCGCA
>JAISEB010000002.1 GCA_031264395.1 Treponema sp.
GCGAAAAAGGAATACGAACAGGCCATCGAAAGCCTCAAATGGACAAGCGTCGAATCCCTTGAATGGGCCGGCTGGCCCTCCGAAGACGAACTGGCGGCCCTGGAAGACCGCGGCGCCCAACTGGCCCGCGCCGTCATTTCAGACGATCAATAAAATCCTTTATTAAACCGCTTTAACACAGGGGGCTTTTATGGCTGATGTACCGTACCGTCAGATTCATCTGGATTTTCACACTTCGCCGCTGATCCCGGATGTCGGGTCACGTTTCAACGCGGAAGAATTTGCCCGCACGCTGAAGAAGAACCATGTCAATTCCATAAATCTCTTCGCGAAGTGCCATCATGGTTTCTATTATTATCCGGCGGCGGTTGGAAAGACGCACCCTTCCCTCGCGGGCGGCCTTGACCTGCTCGGCGAACAAATGGCGGCCTGCCGAAGGGAAGGAATCCGCGCGGTAGTGTACACAACGGTAGTGTGGGCGGAAAATACCTGCGACGAACATCCCCAGTGGATGCAGATTGACAGGAACGGAGTACTCGGTTCCAGGCCGCCTTTCCTTAACGATTACAATACCGAAACGCGGGCATGGCGTTCCCTGTGCATGAACAATCCCGGTTATGCCGATTATCTCAAACGCGAATGGAAGGAGATCCATGAACGTTTTCACCCTGACGGGCTGTGGATTGACATTATATTTCAATTCGGCTGTATCTGCCCGCATTGTATGGCGGAAATGAAACAGATGAACCTCGATCCGCAAAATCCCGGCGATCTGCTTTCGCATGACAGGCATGTTGAAATCAAATTCAGCCGGGAAATGTACAGGTATCTTAAAGGCATAGACAAAGACTGGGGAATTTATTTTAACGGATGTCCCGCCGAATTTGACGAGCAGGACGACACGGCCCTTTCCACAGCCCGGAGGAGAGAGTGCGATGATTTTATCGATATTGAATCGCTGCCTTCCGAGCTCTGGGGCTATACCCATTTTCCGGTGCTGATAAACTACTGCAACCGCTTTGACAAGCCGGTTACCATGATGAACGGCAAATTCCACAAGACCTGGGGCGACTTCGGCACCCTGCGCAATTCCGCCGCGCTGGAATATGAATGTTTCCGCGCCCTGGCAAACGGAGCCGGTTCATGCGTAGGGGATCAGCTTCACCCGGAGGGAAAGCTCGATGAAACCGTCTACGATCGTATCGGCCGTGTATTTGAGCAGATTGAAAAGAAAGAGCCCTGGTGCGTCAATACCAAAAAGATTTCCCAGATTGCCGTCTACGCCGCCAACCGTGTGCTGGAAAACGAGCGCGGCTTTGACGCCACCGCCATGACCATAAACGGCGCAAACGAGGGCGTATACCGCATGCTGAGCGAGCTTCACTACCTCTTTGATTTTGTTGATTTTAAGGATGATATTTCCCGCTACGACCTGGTCATTCTGCCCGACTCGGTGCGCCTGCCGCCGGAGACGGCCGCGCGCATTTCCGCGTATCTGGCGGCGGGGGGCAAGCTGCTTTTAACCGGCGAATCGGGCCTGGGAATTGACGGCAAAGGATTTGCCCTTCCTGAACTGGGGCTCAAGCATGAGGGCGCGGAGGAATATTCGCCCGCCTACGCGGCGCTGCGCCCGGATCAAAACATCTTCCGGAAAATTCCCCCAATGGACTACGCCGTGTATGAACGGGGACAGCGCGTAGACTCAGGCGGCAACAGGGTATCCGCTTTTCTTACCCTCCCCTATTTTAACCGGACCTGGGAGCATTTTTGTTCCCACCGCCAAACCCCTCCGCGGGCCGAACCGTCCCGGCATCCCTTTGCCGTTGAAGGAAACGGCTTCATCTACATTACCCACCCCCTGTTCCGGGACTACGCGCTTAACGGCTGCAAGGTGCACAAGGACATAATTTCAGGCGCGCTGGAACACCTCGTGGCAAAGCCGCTCGTGCGCGGGGAATTGCCTTCCACGCTGGAAGTAACCTTAAGGAAACGGAACGGCGGCATGGTTCTTCACCTTCTGCATTACATACCCATGAAGCGCTGTAAAACGGTGGAAATAATTGAAGATGTTATCCCCCTTTACTCTCTTGATCTCGGGCTGCGGGCGGATATAACGCCCGAAAAGGCGTACCTCGCGCCGGACGGGAAGATCCTTGATTTTACCGTCAGGGACGGGTACATACACTGTACCGTGCCTGAAGTGCGGGGCCACCAAATGGTTGTATTTGAATAGGAACGCTTTTTTTACTATAATTTATAGAGATGACAAAAGCAGTCTGCCTGCATAACGGGACGGTAATGACCGGTTTTGCCGCCATGGAAGAGTGCGCGGTACTGGTTGAAGACGGCCTTATTGCCGATGTCTTTTCACAAAAACGTTTCCTGAAACGCCGGTTTGGCCCCGGCACGGCCGCCATCGATGTTGAGGGGGCCTTTATTGTTCCGGGTTTTATCGACACCCATATCCACGGAACGGGCGGCTGCGGCACCGACGACGGCTCGGCCGAATCTGTCATCGAAATGTCGCGCATCCTGACCCAATACGGCGTTACCGCCTTTAATCCCACCCTGTACCCTTCACAGGCGCCCGAAATGCTCAGGGCGGCGGCCAACATTGCTTCCGCCATGGGAAAGGAACAGGGCGCCAGGATCATGGGGCTTCACATGGAAGGCCCCTTTCTTTCACCCTGGAAACTGGGAATACAAAAGCCGGAAACCCTGCAGCCTGTGAACCTGGAGTTTATGGAAGAACTGTGGAACGCGGCCGGGGGGCGTATTGTCAACATGACCGTTGCCCCGGAAATCAAGGGCATGCACGAACTGGCCCTGTACTGCATAAAGAAGGGCATAATCCTCCAGGCCGGCCACACGGACGCCAAATACGAAAACATGCTCGAAGGCATGCAGGCCGGCATACTCCATTCGACGCACCTCTTCAACGCAATGAGCAAACTGGATCACCGCAACCTCAACGCCGTGGGGGCCGTTCTTGTCCATCCTGAAATGTCCTGCGAGATCATCGCGGACGGCTGTCATGTGCACCCCGATCTCTTCAAGCTTCTTCAGAGGGACAAACCCATTGATAAAATAGTTCTTGTTACCGACAGTCTGCGGCCCACCGAACAGGCGGAAGGCCCCTTCTACGCCAACGGCGAGGAAGTTGTTTTTCACGACGGCCTCTTTCACCGCAAGAGCGACAACGTTATCGCGGGCTCGGCCTTGACCATGATACGCGGCGTACAAAACCTTGTCGGCTTCGGCTTCAGCCCGGAAGACGCGGTAAAGACCGCGTCCTTTAACCCGGCCCAGGTGATGCGCTACAATAACCAGGGGGCCATTGTTCCCGGCCGTCTCGCGGATCTTGCCGTGTTTGACCGTGACTTTACGATCAGGCTTGTCATGATAGGCGGCCGCATAGTAAGGAATCTTTTTTAGGAGGAATCGTGCGCGTTGTCATTCTTGATAATTATGAAGAGGTGAGCCGGTGGGCGGCCCTGCATATTGCCGAACGGATACGGGAATCGGCAGCCCGGGAACCCGCCGCGCGGGGGAGGCGGGCAAAACCCTTTGTGCTGGGCCTTCCCACAGGCTCCACTCCGCTTGGAACCTACCGCGAACTGATACGGCTCTGCGGTGAAAAAAAGGTTTCCTTTGAAAACGTTGTTACCTTTAACATGGATGAATATCTGGGGCTTGGGGAAGATCACCCGCAGAGCTACCGGCGTTTCATGATGGACAACTTCTTCAATCATGTCGACATGGACAAAAAAAACATACACACGCTTAACGGCCTTGCCCAGGACAGCGGGGCGGAATGCCTGGCCTACGAGGAGGCGATACGGGCGGCGGGCGGCATAGAACTGTTTTTGGGCGGCATGGGAAGCGACGGCCACCTGGCCTTCAACGAACCTGGATCTTCGCTCAGCTCGCGCACCAGGGTAAAGACGCTTACCGGGGAAACCCGCATTGCCAACGCGCGTTTCTTCGGCGGCGATCCCCAGCGGGTGCCCGCCACCGCCCTTACCGTCGGGGTAGGCACGGTGATGGACGCGCGGGAAGTCCTTGTCCTCGTGAGCGGCTATCAAAAGGCCCGCGCCCTCCGCGCGGTGGTGGAAGAAGGGATAAATCACATGTGGACGCTCTCCTGCCTCCAGATGCACCAATGCGCGATCATCGTTTGTGACAGGGAGGCCACCGACGAATTAAAAGTCCGCACGGTGCGGTACTTCAGGGACATTGAAAGGCGGCCGTAGCGCCGGCCGCAGCGGTATATGACGCGAAAAAACGCGGCCGTCCGGCTTCCGGCGCGGGGCCTTGCGGGACCCATGCTTGCAATGTTATTGCTTCCCGCAATTCCCGGTTTTCCTGCCCCGGAAGACAGGAACGCCGCCGGGGAAACACCGGCCGATGCGGCCCTTGCCGCCTATTCGGACCCTTCGCACATCTGGGGAAACGGCGCGGAGCGCGTCATTGAGGAAGCCTACAGGCTCTGTTTCAGGACAAGGATCATAGGCGGCAGGGTAATGAACCTCCGCATGCCCTTTGCCCAAAACAACGAAAGGGACATCCTGCTTGACGAAGGATGGGAATTCCTCCGGGGCGGCAAGGGAGACCCCGAATTCCTCTGGCCCGTTATCGAGGGGATCATCGACTCAAAGGAATTCGGGGCGTATACCGAAGCCCTTTCCGACGGCAGGGAAAAAGTGATCATCTTCGACATTCCCGGCCAGAGCTGGGCAGCGACACGGGATCTTTTTGAGCTTGCCAGGATGAAGGCCGGTTCCTACCGGGGGCTTCCCCACAGACCCTATGTGCTGGTCCCGGGCAGCGGGCCCGAAGAATCCGACGTGTACAATTACCTTTACTGCGTGGGCCTTGCCGGAATGGACTGTTCGGGTTTTGTCTGGCATGTTCTTTCGGGGGTGGCAAGGGAAGGCGGGCTCGATCTGGGCAGCGCCCTGCGCCGCGCCCTTGGCGTCAGGCGCGGGGGAGATCCGTCCTGGTACGCGGGAACCGCGTTCTTCGATTCGGGAAGTTCCCAGATCCTCGCGGTGCGTGACGAAATACGCGGCTTAAGGCCGGCGGACATTATCCTCTTCCGGGGATACGACGGAGCAATATCCCATTCGGCGATCATACAGTCGGTGGACATGAAAGGAGGCGTAATACGGTACCTCCAGTGTACCGACGAGGCCCCGCTTGCCGAACGCGGCGTCCACGAATCTTTCATTTACTTCGATCCGCAAAGGCCGGCCCAAAGCCTGCGGGACCCGCAGCTCAGGTGGACGCAGAAACGGTACGCGCCCTTCCCCGGCGAAAAGGCCAGCCCCTTTTCGGACGACGGCGAACGTTACCGGGCCTTCCCCGAACTGGGAGGCGGCCGCGTCGTGCGGCTGCGGGCCCTTGTTCCGGTAATCGAAAAGCTCTCCCGCCGCTGAACGCCATGCCGGAAAACCGGACGGCAAAACGCAGACAGGCCTGTCAGGCGAAAAGGCCTATTGTTTTATATTGAATAGTTTTATTGGCAAATATTTTTTATAATGATTAAAGTCATCATCTGTTGTAAATATTTCAAAATTATTTCTGACAGCCACCGCGCATATCAAAAAATCTGTATTCGATCCCTGGACACCGTTTCTTCTGCATATATTTGAATATTCAGCCGCCAACTCGTAATCCGCTGTTTCTATCGGGAAATCGTTAAACCCATTCATTTTTTCTTTTAGATCATCAAAAATATTTTCATCGGGTATTCCTGACAATAATTCTTGCCGGATTGGACCAATTATTATCGTCATAAATTCATTAATCAAATATTTTAGACTATCCACAATATCTTTATCATCAGACATTATTTTCTTGCGCCTTAATGCCTTTGACCAAACCGGGGTATCTATCAGTATTTTCATCTTTTTCCGCGTGATTTTTTATAATCATACTTTTTATCAAATTCTATTTTCCCAAACAAATCAACAACTTCCTGCCGTTTTCG
>JAISEB010000090.1 GCA_031264395.1 Treponema sp.
AAGGTGGTAAAGAGGGTAAGCGTAACGGCGCTGGATCTGCGGCGTATTCCCAGATTTTCTTTTAGATGCCGCTGCAGCACCGGAAAAGTAAAGTTGATGTCGCCGGAAAAGAAAGCCGCCACCGCCGGGCCAAGGGAGCCGTACAGCACCGCCCAGGGGTTGACTTTCGGTTTTAGAAGATAAAGGAACAGGGGCAGAATGCCGAAACCCAGTATCAGGCTGAATACGCCAAGGAGGATGATAAGATCGCGGAACATCTTCGCGTCAAGGGCTGAACTGAAGCGGAAGGACCAGTAGGCGGCAAGGACTATCATCACGAAACCCAGGATCTCGGAAAAAAAGGACGCGATGTGGTAGAAGATGCGCGACAGCGAATCGATGATGCCTATGACAGGCTTCGTGTAGTTGCGGTCGTAGGAAAGCCCTATGCCCAGAAAAAAGGCGAACACGCAGACGGGAAAAAGGTACGCCCCGCCGCCCGAAAGAACGCTGAACATGTTGGACGGAAAAAGATCGGTAATGTTATCAGCAATACTCAGGGAAAACGCTTCGGCCTGTTCCTCAAAGAAGATGAGAATGCGGGCGGGGGGAAAACACAGGGTGACGATGATCCCGGACGCGATGACAAACGCGGAGCTTGCGGCAATGACAAGAAAACTGTGAAGCACTATGGGCCAGAACCGTCCGTCCTGACGCAGTTCGTAAATGGCTATGGTAAGGGAGAAAACCAGAATGGGGTACACGGCGTAGCGCCCTATTCCTATGGCAAGACCTTCAAGCCAGAGAAAAGCGTCCGTGACGCCCTGATTGTTCGGAAGAAAACAACCGGCGATAATCCCCAGAAACGCGCCTGTCAGTAATTTCACCCAGACTTTCATTGTACCAGCATACCTTATAGGACCTGGGTCTTTCAAGACTGCGGAAGTTCCGGAAGCCCGTGAGCCCTCGAGGCGCGGCCGGATTGCCGGGGGCTCCTTACAGGCGGATGATGCGCGCCTTTGTCAGAATTTCCGGCCCCGATTCGGTAAGGAGAATGTCGTTTTCAAGACGGCATCCCCCGTGCACCGGATCGTAGAGTCCCGGTTCCAGCGTAAAAATCATGCCCGGTTCCAGTATCCATTCGTTGTCGTCCCTGTTTCTGACCTGCGGATTTTCATGTTCCTCAAGGCCTATGCCGTGGCCCAGCCCGTGGGGCATCGTTTTCTTTGATTTGCCGAAGAGCGCGTCGACCGCCGCCGCTATTTCCCTTGCGGGCCTGCCGTTTTCGGTCATGGAGAGCCCCAGCCTGTACGCCCGTTCGGTAAGGGCAAGGAGCCGCTCCTGCGCGGCCGCCGGGGAGTTGGCAAAGGTAAGGGTTACGTCGGTTGTGTATCCCGCGAATTTAAGCCCGAAGTCCAGAATGGAAAGGCCCTTGCCGCCGAAGGGCGCGCCCGTATACGGCGGAAAGGCGTGTATGCCGAAGCTACGCTCCGGCCCCGCGGCAAGCGTTTCAAAACCGGTGCCTTCGCAGCCGCGTTTTCTTCCTTCAATCTCAATGAAAACAGCCGCGTCGGCTTCCGTCTTTATTTTTCCCGAACGGACATGTTTTTCCAGAAGATCTATGACGGTATTGGTGATTTCCGCCGCCTTCCGGTATATGCCAATTTCTTCTTCGTCCTTAAAGGCCCTAAGGCGTTCGGTCTCGGCCCATATTCCCCGTTCCCGGCAGATGACGTCAAAGCCGTCAAGGGCCTCCACGTATTTAAGGAAGGAAGGATACGAAGTCGCCGGGGAAATTTCAACCTTTGATCCTTTTGGAAGCCTGAACTGCTCGGCGGCTCCGGCGGCGGCCATAAGGGGATGGCGGCTGAATTCCGAATAGGGAACGGCAAGGTCCACGTCGGCAAACAGTTTTGCCTGATTGATGTCCCAGGGAACAAGAAGCGATTTTTGTTCAACCGAAAGAAAAAGCATGGCGTCGTGGGGGTGGCCCGAAAGCCATCGGACAGACGCGTCGCGCCTTTTTTCGGCGTCCTCAAAAATCACGAGGGCAATGCTTTCGCGGGCCATCCAGTCGTAGAGTTTTTCCCGCCGTTTTGCGTATACGCTCACCGTGGCGCCCCCTTTTTGCGCGGGGCAAACGCCGCCGGCCGTGCCGCCGTACCGCTGTGTATGTTGATCACAGGCACTCCTTCAACCTATCTTCCTTTTTTCCGCGCCCGCTCTCCGTTAAGAAAAAACGCGCCGAGACCAGACGCCATGAGGCTTACAATGGTAATGATCAATCCTACCCTGGGCAGGTCCTGCAGGGGAAGGGGCAGGTTCATGCCGAAGAAACTGTAGATCAGGGTGGGGATCATGAGGACGATGGAAACCACCGTCAGCCGCTTCATCACGATGTTGAGGTTGTTGGAAATAACGCTGGCAAAGGCGTCCATGGTTCCTGTAAGAATGGAAGAATAGATATTCGCCATTTCTATGGCCTGCCTGTTTTCTATTACGACGTCTTCAAGCAGTTCCTTTTCGTCTTCCTTGAAACGTATCAGAAGCGATTTCTGGAGTTTTTCGAGCAACAGTTCATTGCTCTTGATGCTGGTGGTAAAAAACACAAGTGATTTTTGAATTGAAAGAAGCTGTATCAGTTCGTTGTTTTTAATGGAACGCTGCAGTTCGTCCTTGATGATGTTGGTGCGCTTGTTGAGTTCTTTAAGATATTTGAGGTAGGTAAAAGCGCCGCGCCCAAGAAGATTAAGAACGAAGGTGCTCTTGTTCCTGAAACTGAAGCCCCGTATGCGGTTCCGCAGGATGTCGTCAAGGGCTTCGCTGGAACGCTGGCAGATGGTAACGATTTTGTCCCCGTAGAGAACTATCCCCAAAGGAAGGGTAAAAAAGGGAAGATCGCCTGAATCGTCAAACACGGGAAGCCTTACTATGATGGCGGTGTATTCGTCTTCTTTTTCGATACGGGCCTGTTCGTCCGTATCCATGATGTCGGTAAGGAGTTCTCCGGCGATGCCGAATTCCCCTTCCAGCCTGAGGATGTCTTCCCTGCCGACATTTCTGGCGTCTATCCAGCATCCCCTGCAAACCGTCCCGGTTTCGGTTATGCCGTCTTCGCCCTGAACTCTGATCGTGATCATGATGGTTCTCCTCTGCGGCCCTTTCCGGAGAACCAGATAAAGCTTGTTTCATCGAGCCGAAGGTTCGCACCAACCGGGTTTTGGAACAAGCTCAGCTATCTTAAGGATTTCGCGGGAAGCGCCGGTATTGTCAGTGTATATACGGGTAACCTACTACCCCCGCCGTCCGAATCGGACATGGCAACCTCCCTGTACGGCTGATAAAACTTCATGCGAAGTCCGGAAACTCATCATAACGGAAAAACGGTTTTATGGCAAGACTGCGAGCAGGTATATAAAATGCAAGAATTTAACCACAGACTTCAGGGGTGTATGTACAATGCAAGAATTTAACCACGGACCTCACAGACAGAACGGACTTTCTTTAGTTTCAAAATTTATGTTTTGTCCGCGTTGGTCCGTGTCGTCCGTGGTTATTTTGAATTCAGAATTACTGATTTGTCTCTGCGGTTTTTGCGGCGGCGGGTTTTGGTTCCGCCATGACAAGGCAAACCCCGGCCATAACCAGGACGGCTCCCGCCCACTGGAGAGGACGGAGGCGGTCGCCAAGTATAAAAAAACCGGCGGCGGCCGTGACCACGGGGATGAAATTGATAAATACCGAAGAGACCCCCACGCCCAGAACTTCCAGTGCCCCGGCGTAAAGCCAGTATCCCAGCGCCGAACAGCAGATCCCCAGAAAAATGACGTGGCCCCACACTTCAGGGGAAAGCGCCGGGTTCACAAGAGGTTCAAAGAAAACAAAAGGAAGAAAGCCGGCAAAACCAAAAAGCGACTGCCAGAAGACGATGTAGATCCGGCTGTAGCGGTCAAGGAGCGGCCGGGTAAAGAAACAGTAGAAGACCCAGCTCAGGCATGCGCCGGCCATAAACAGGTAGCCCGCGCCGCTTCCCGATACGGTAAAGGAAACCCCGGCCACAAGGGCGACGCCAAGCATGGACAGGACCGCTCCCGCCCAGCGGAGGATGACAAAAAGGACGGGCCTCCCTTCCTTTCTGCCCCTGATTCTGCCTTCGGCCCATTCGGCAATCATGGTAATTACCGGAATGGCGGCTATTATAATGGAAGCCTCCGACGCGGTAACAAGAGCCACGCCGTTGTTCTCGCAGAAGAAGTAGAGCGTGATGCCCGCGAGGCCCGCCCCCGCGAAAAAAGGCAGATCCCCGCGCTTCATTTTTTCTCCCGGCGCAAGGCGGCGTTTTATGAAGAAAAGCAGGATCAGCGCCATCGCGAAACGGACGGC
>JAISEB010000143.1 GCA_031264395.1 Treponema sp.
GTAAATGACGTTGCCCTGCGAACAGCCGCCGTCGGCTTGACAAATTTTCAGAATAATGTTTCATTGGACCTGTGAGGGAGTTGTTCAACAACTCTATTTTTAAAATTAAAGGAATGTGAAATGGCCGGTTTATTGGAAGAATTGCGGCGGCTTAATCCTCATATTGCGATTGATCCTGTTGAAAGCAAAAAATTTGCCAGGTACGGCATGCTGCATAAAGCGGCGTTTCCCGGTCTCGTTAAAACATCGCTTGAAGCTTTTCCCGTTTCCGCTCCGGGGGGCGGGTATATCAGAAGCCTTGACGCCCTTGAAATTCACCCCGAAGCGGCGGCGTTACGGAACGGGATTCTTGGCCAGATGGACGGGGAAATAGGAGTATGCTGGGGCCACAACCATCATTTGAACGGGCTCGAATGGCATAACTGTACCGAAGTGACTATCGCCGCCTCTCCGCTGGTAGTCTTGCTGGGAGATTTAAGGGACATGGAAAACGGGCGGTTTGACAGCCGCAAAGCGGAAGCTTTTTTTGTGGACTCAGGCCAGGTTATAGAGATTTATTCGACTACAATGCACCTTGCCCCCTGTGAGGTAAGGGAAGGGTTTAACTGTCTTGTGGTACTGCCCAGGGGCACCAATTATCCGCTTGAAGCTGTTCCCGGAAAACATGATCCCGCCTTGCACTCCCGGAACAAGTGGCTGGTTGCCCATGAAGAAAATAAAGAAATGGTAGAAGGCGGTTCGCCTCCGGCAATTTACGGCCCGAACTGGGAAATCAAGCCGTTACAATAAACCTCCGCGCGGCAAGCGCGAACTGTTTCCCGCGTCATGCCGCGGCAATCACGATTCATATACAGGTTTCGATCACCGACCGGACAATACCGTCCCGGTCCAGATTGTAAGAGGCCAAAAGTTCCCTATACGGCCCCGCGCCGGCGTAGGATTTGGGGATGCCCAGCATTTTCACCGGCACAGGCGCGTTTGCCGCGCAAAACTCGCAGACCGCCGAACCCAGCCCGCCTGGGACATAGTGTTCTTCCACGGTTACAATACGCCCTGTTTTTTTTGCCGCCTCGCCGACGGCGTTTTCATCCAGCGGGCAGATTGTCGGCATGCCTATAACCCTGGCGTGTATCCCTTTTTCCGCCAGAACTCCGGCAGCCTCAAGTACAACCGCCGTAAGAGTACCTGTGCTGATGATTGATACGTCCCCGCCTTCACGGTAAACTTCGGCCTTTCCAATAGTAAAAGGTTTGTCGTCCGTAAAAACAGGAACAGGCTCATTGCCGATGCGCATATACACAGGCCCGTCATGTTCAAGCATGGCGGCAGCGCTGTTCTTTATTTCATTGGGGTCCTGGGGGCAAAGTACGGTCATGCCGGGAATCATGCGCATGATGGCAAAATCCTCAAGCGAGTGATGGGTAGATCCCAGATCCGAATAAGTGATTCCGCCGTTTCTTCCCGCGATCTTTACGTTTTGTCTCATATATCCAATGTCATTACGGACCATTTCAAAGGGACGGGATGTTACAAAGGGAGCGATGGCGCAAAAAACAGGAATCTTCCCCGTTGTTGCCATTCCCGACGCGATGCCGACAACGCCCTGTTCCATAATGCCAAACTCAAAATATCTTTCGGGCCATTTTTTGATGAAATCGCTAAAACCCGAACTGCCGCCTGAGTCGGCGGATAAAACCACAATCCGGGAATCGAGCCCGGCGGCCGACGTTACCGCCGCGCCGAATTCCTTGCGGGGATCCCTTGCTTCCTGGACGCTCATGGTTTAACCTCTTCAATCATCCTGTCAATTTCGGAAATGGCCCTGTCAAGCTCTTCCCCGGCAGGTTTCCAGTAATGGTACTTGAGAACGCCTTCCGCAAAAGAAATCCCTTTGGCTTTTACCGTACGGGCGGCGATCAGGCTGGGCTTTCCCGGAGTAAAGGGGACCTTTTCCAAAACTCCGGCTATATCAGGAATACAGTTACCGTCAATTTCGGCAACCGACCACCCAAACGCGGAAAAACGATCGGTTACGGGTTCCATGTTCATAATATCCCTGGTTTTCCCCGAAATCTGAAGGCCGTTGCAATCTACAAACAAAACCAGATTATCCGCCCCGTGATGCGCCGCCGCCGAAGCCGCTTCCCAGTTGGAACCTTCGGCAAGCTCTCCGTCACCCATGAGCACAAAGACTTTTGACTTCAATCCGTCAAGCCTGAGCCCCAAAGCCATGCCGAGGCCTATGGAAAGGCCGTGGCCAAGCGCGCCCGTATTCGCCTCAATACCCGGAAGTTTATGCATGTCGGGGTGGCCCGGAAGTCTGGTATTAAAAGAACCGTATGTATCCAGAATGCCCTTGTCAAAAAAACCGCGTTCGGCAAGAACGGCGTACTGGGCCATGCACTTGTGTCCGGCGGAAAGGATGAACCTGTCCCTGCCGGGTAACGCCGGGTTTAGGGGATCTATGTTCATAACATGAAAATAAAGAGTTGTAATAATATCGATACAGGAAAGAGCGCCGCCCATGTGGCCGGCGTGCCCCGCCTCAATCATTCTAAGTACATTACGCCTGCATTTCGCGGCGGTGTACTCAAGGGCACGAACAACGTTACTGTCCATAAAAAGAACTATTCTCCTTTTTCATATTCCACGATCCGTTCCACCTTGGGAGCCGAACGGGACGAAGGATCAAAACTATGCGCCAGGTAGGTTTCTACGAGGCATTTGGCAAGTTCCGATCCGGTCACCAGGGACCCCAATGTGATGATGTTCGCGTTGTTGCTTAACGTTGCCCGCTGCGCCTGATACACGTTATTGACGCAGGCGGCGTAAACGCCCTTAACCTTGTTTGCGGCAATGGAAACGCCGATGCCCGTACCGCAGATGAGTATCCCGCGGTCACAAATACCTCCGGCGACATCCTTCCCAACGGCGAAAGCCA
>JAISEB010000274.1 GCA_031264395.1 Treponema sp.
TCCGATGAACTTGCGGAACTTTACCTTTCCGGCGGCGCTATTCCCGAAGACCTCATCCGCCTGGCGATACGCCGGGGCACTCTGGAAGAAAAATTCGTCCCCGTCATGGTGGGGTCCGCCTACAAGAACAAGGGGGTGCAGTCCCTGCTTGACGGGGTGAACCATTACCTTCCCAATCCTACCGAGGTAACAAACTACGCGCTGGATCTTGACAGGAACGAGGAACGGAAAGAACTTTCCCCCGACGAAAAAAGCCCTGTCGTCGCTTTGGGGTTCAAGCTGGAAGACGGCCAGTACGGGCAGCTTACCTACGTGCGGATCTACCAGGGGTCCCTCAAGAAGGGCGGCGAGCTTGTCAACACCAGGTCCAGAAAAAAATTCAAGGTGGGCCGTCTTGTGCGCATGCACGCCGACAACATGGAAGATATAAACGAAGGATCTCCGGGCGACATTGTGGCCCTCTTCGGAATCGACTGCGCCAGCGGGGACACCTTCTGCGGGGGCGGCCTTAACTACGCCATGTCTTCCATGTTTGTGCCCGAGCCTGTCATCTCCCTTGCCATTGATCCCAAAGACAAAAAATCCGCCGATCAAATGGCAAAGGCCCTTAACCGTTTCACCAAGGAAGATCCTACCTTCCAGACCTATGTCGATCCCGAGTCCAACCAGACCATCGTCAGGGGCATGGGGGAACTTCACCTTGACGTGTACATCGAAAGGATGAAGCGGGAATACAACTGCGAAGTGGAAACCGGCATGCCCCAGGTGGCTTACCGCGAGGCGATTACCGCCAGAGCTGACTTCAACTACACCCACAAGAAACAGACCGGCGGTTCAGGCCAATACGGCCGTGTCGCCGGTTACATGGAACCGTGGTCCGAAGGCGATTACGAATTTGTCGACATGATAAAGGGCGCCGCCATTCCCAATGAATTTATCCCCAGCTGTGACAAGGGGTTCAAGGAAGCCCTCAAGAAGGGCAGCCTCATCGGGTTCCCCATCGTTAACATACGCTGCGTAATCAACGACGGCCAGAGCCATCCTGTCGACTCCTCGGATATCGCCTTCCAGCTTGCCGCCATCGGCGCTTTCCGCGAAGCCTACGGCAAGGCGAAGCCCTGCATCCTGGAGCCTATCATGAAGGTCTCCGTGGAGGGCCCGACGGAATTTCAGGGAAACATCTTCGCTTCCATCAACCAGCGGCGCGGCATCATATCGGCGTCTACCGAAGACGGAACCTTTTCCCGTGTGGAGGCCGAAGTTCCCCTGAGCGAAATGTTCGGCTATTCGACGGTGCTCCGTTCCCTTACCCAGGGCAAGGCGGAGTTCACCATGGAATTTGAAAAGTACGGAAAGGTTCCCCAGAGTATTTCCGAAACCCTCATCAAGGACTATACGGAAAAACGGAAAAAAGAAGCCGGCCGGTAAGATTATACTATTGGAGGAAGAAATTGGTTAAGAATGAATTGATACAGCGCAGCCCGGTGCGGATATTCGAGAAGTCCATTCACGGCGGGCTCGGGGCGGGTGAAATAGGAATCATCGCGTCCCAGAGCGGCGTAGGGAAAACGTCGGTGCTTGTACAGCTTGCCCTTGACAAGCTGCTTCAGGGTAAAAAGGTAATTCACGTTTCCTTTAACCAGCACAGCGATTATGTGCTTGCCTGGTACGCGGATATTTTTGACGAATTCATCAAAAAGAAAAATCTGGAAAACGCCGATGACGTGCGGGACGAAATTGTAAGGAACCGCGTGCTCCTTAACTTTAACCAGGACGGCATTACCGACGAACAGATACGGAAGAGCCTTACGGCGCTGATAGTGGACGGCGGGGTCAAGGCCGAAGCCGTCATCATAGACGGTTTTGATTTTTACCGTTCTGGAAAGGAACGCCTCGAAAAGACAAAAGAATTTGCCCGCACGCTGGGGCTTGAAATCTGGTACAGCTGCACGGCGAAGGGAAAAGAACCCTTTTACGACAAGCGGGGCATACCTCTTGTCATCTCGGGTTACGCGGATCTTGCCGACGTGATCATCATTCTTGAACCCAGATCCGATCATATAGAACTTTCGGTTCCCAAAGACAGGGATACCTTTAATCCAGAGCACATGGGTTTAAGGCTCGATCCCAGGACGCTTCTTATTCTGGAGGGAAAATAACATGGCGCTCTATACTATGGCGGAAATTCTTGCCGACGCGCAAAAGCGCGGCTACGGGGCGGGCTTTTTCAACGGGGTAAACCAGGAGATGATACGCGCCTATATACGCGCCGCCAATGACTGCCGTTCCCCCATCATCATCGGGACCGCCGAAGGCCTCCTTAAGTACAGCGATTTTGACTGGCTTGCCCCCCTGCTTCTTGACGCCGCGGCAAGGGCGAAGGTTCCTGTCGCCGTTCACCTGGATCACACCTATACGTACAAGACCATTATGCGGGCCCTCCGCGCGGGCTTCGGCTCTGTGATGTACGACGGTTCGCTTTTGAGTTACGAGGAAAACATACGGGACAGCGCCGAAATCGCAAAGGCCGCCCACGCCATGGGGGCCGGCCTTGAATGCGAACTGGGCAAGGTCGGCGGGCTTGACGAGGGTGAAGGGGTCAAGGGCGGAAACATCTACACCGATCCCGGAGAGGCCTTTGAATTTGTCGAAAGATCAGGCGCCGATTTTCTGGCCGTTTCCATAGGCACCGTCCACGGCGAATACCGTGAGACTCCCAGGCTGGATCTTGCCCGGCTTGCCGCGATCCGCGCGAAGGTGAAATGCCCCCTCGTGCTCCACGGCGGCAGCGGCCTTTCGGACGATGATTTCAGGAACTGCATACAGGGGGGGATCCGCAAGGTGAATATCTACACCGACATTATTACCGCCGCGGCGGGCGCCATAAGAAAAGACACCTCCCTTGCCTACACCGATCTGAACGAAAAGGCCGAACAGGCCATGTATGAAGCCGCCGTAAAGAAGCTGCGGATTTTCGGCAGCGACAACAAGTACTGATCATGAAGAGGAAGGTGCTCTGCGCGGGCCTTGCCGTGTGCGATGTTCCCCTCCGGCCCATTCCCAAAACCATTCTGGAAGACGACATCTGTTTTATAGAGAACCCGAAAATGTCGACGGGCGGGGACGCACTTAACGTGGCGGTAACGCTGGCCGCGCTGGGTGTTCCCGCGGCCCTTTCCGGCCTTGTCGGCGGGGACGCAAACGGCGATTTCATCATAAAACGGCTTGGCGAACTGGGGGTTGATACCGGCGGCATGATCCGCCATCCCTCTCTGGGCACGGTTGTTTCCTATATTTTAATAGAGCCCGGCGGGGATCGCCACTTTGTGCTGAGCGACGAACTTTCCTCCGTCTTTGATTACGGCGACATTCCTTCCCGTTTGATTGACGAAGCGGACATGGTCTACTTCGGAAGCGCCATGTGCATGAAGGCCATGGACAGGGGAGGGGCGGCGGCGCTTTTCAGGCGGGCCCGCGGCCTTGGAAAAACCACGCTCGCGGATACCTCGTGCAGCAATCCTTCCCTGGGCGCTTCTTACTGGCGGGAACTCCTTGCCCCCATGCTGCGGGAGACCGATGTATTTATGCCCAGTTACGATGAGGCCGTTATTTTGACGGGCGCCGGGGAGCTGTCCGGCATCAGGGACTCTCTTGCCCCTTTCGGCCTGAAATTGCTTGTGGTAAAGCTCGGGGCCGAAGGCTGTTACATTACGGACTTCAGGAATGAATGGGCCATTCCCGCCTTTGCCGAATTCAGGCCCGTTGACACGACGGGCGCCGGGGATTCCTTCGTAGGCGGTTTTATCCGGGGCCTTCTTGAAGGATGGCCGCCAGAGTCCGCCGGGATCTTTGCCAATGTGGTGGCGGGATTTAACGTCACAAAACTCGGCGCCACAGGCGGGGTTCCCGGCTTTGACGCCGCCCTCCGCTATGCCAGGGAACACGCCGGGGACAGGGGCTTTACCGAAACGCCGGCCTGAGCGTTTTTAAGCGGAAGTTGTTCAATAACTTTAGCAGGCTGATTGTACTAAAAGGGACCGGCCTTTACAGTACAAGTTCCGCCGCGCCTATGGGCCTGACGCGGAGCGCTGTAACGGAACCCGCGCCGAAGACAGCCTCCATTTCCCGGCGGTACGCCTCCAGTTCTTCAAGGGGAAGGTACGCCTGTACGGCGCCGGCGAAGCCTCCGCCGTGTACGCGGCAGGCGGCCCTGCGGAGCGGAAGGGGCCTGCCGCTTTTTCCGTCCGGCCGCGAACGGAAGAAATTCCGGCTAAGGGCAAGGGCCGCGCTTATCCCCTGTTCGGCCGGGTTTTGCGGGGCGTAGACATTCTGCAAAAGTTCCCAGGAAGAATCGCCCGATTCGTTTACCAGATCAAGGTAACGGCCAAAGGCCCTTTGTTTGCCTTCGCCCGGCGCGGCGCGGTTCATATCCATAATCGCCGCCGTCATGGCGTCCACCCTGTCGTTTTCGTCAAAGAAGTGAAGGGCCCTAAGGAGCGCCCTGTCGCCCGCGGCCTTTCTCAATTCCGCCGCGCGGGCCAGTACCTGCTTCCTGTCTATTTCCCGCAGAACGGTCCCGCCGAAAAAGGCGGCGGCGGCCTTCATTTCACGGGGAATGGCGGCGTAATCCGGGGTAAGATCGGCGTGGCTTCCCCGCGTGTTCACGACGCAGAGGGCCCAGCCCGCTTCTTCGGGATTAAAGCCGATGTTTGTTACCTCTGGGCGCGCGGCGTCCTTAAAATCAATGGCGACGGCCCCGCCCGACGCGCAGGCGGTCTGATCCATGAGGCCGCAGGGCTTCCCGAAGTAGACGTTTTCGGCCTTTTGGCCTATTTGGGCAATTTCCAGCGCGCTCAGCTTTCCCCCGCCGTACAGCGCGTCGAAGATCCGGCCGAACAGTACTTCTACCGCCGCGGACGAAGAAAGCCCCGAACCGGGAAGCACCGTCGAGGCGGCGTTGGACGAAAAACCCTTCGGCCTCTTTCCCCGGGCGGCGAATTCGGCGGCTATGCCGCGCACCAGCGCTTCGGTCGTGCCCTTTTCATCCTCCTGTATGGAAAGATCGGAAAGATCGACCCTTACATCGGGGTAGCCTTCGGAGCGGTAAAAAACAATGTTGTCGCCGCGGGGACATACCAGGGCGGCCTGATCCATCTGGATGGAAGCGGCCAGAACCTTGCCGAGGTTGTGGTCCGTATGATTGCCCCCCAGTTCCGTGCGGCCCGCGGCGGTAAAGAGCCGCATGTCTCCCCCGGCTTCGGGGAACTGTGAACGGGGGAACCCTTCCTGTGAGCCGTCCAGCATTCCCCTTATAAGGGCGGCGTAACGGAGGCGCGCCTGTCCCCTTCCGCTTTCCCCGTAAAGTTCTCCAAAAACCGCGTCGGCCTTCGCGGAACCGAGCCTGTCCAATAATTCCTGTCCGGTCATGATAGCGGCAGTATAGCGGATTCGGGGAAAAAATGGTATACTCGCGGAAAGAAGCGGGAAGCAGAAAGCGGGAAGGGGCGCGGCATTGCAATATCCCTTCAAAAGATAGATAGTAGTAGTAGAGCTTGTTCCAAAACTATGTTAGAACGGCGTATATCTCCGGAAGAGGCGTGTTGATGAGCGATCTCGGATCAAAAGATCCCCAAAAAGGGAAAAAACCGAATCAGGATGGCCCCCATTTTCCTTTTGGCGGTCCCAAACTGCCGGATTTGAAGCCCTTTGGAGGGTGGAAATTTTCCATCATATATATTCTTGTCCTTATCATAGGCTTGAGCCTTTTTAACTATGTGTTCCTCAGCAAGGTGAACCCCACCATAGATTTTTCCGAATTCAAGGCGAAGATTGCAAACGGCGAGATCAAGCGGGTGGAAATGACCGATTCCTATTACACCGGCTTTACCGCCCCGAACCGGGGGCAGGCCGCCGCCCGCCGGGACCCGTCTCCTTTCAGGGGAGGAGGCTATGCGCAGCCCGAGGCGGTATACCGGGCCGTGCCTCTTTACGATCCTGACATCATCAAGCTGATGGATGAAAAGGGCGTCAATTACTACGGGGTTTCGCGGGAAGGAAGCGCCATACTCAACATCATCTTCAGCTGGGTGCTTCCCATTGCCTTCTTCATTTTTATCTGGCGCTTCGTCATGAAGCGGATGGGCAATATAGGGGGCAACGTACTTTCGGTGGGCCAGAACAAGGCGGTGATAGTTGCCGAAGGGGATATTCTTACCCGCTTTAACGACGTCGCGGGCGTGGACGAGGCCAAGGAAGAGCTCGTTGAGGTGGTTGATTTTCTTAAAAATCCCCGGAAGTACACCGATATAGGCGGAAAGATCCCCAAGGGGGTACTTCTGGTGGGGCCTCCGGGAACGGGGAAGACCCTCCTTGCAAGGGCCGTGGCGGGGGAGGCGGGTGTTTCGTTTTTCCGCATGAGCGGCGCCGATTTTGTGGAGATGTTTGTCGGCGTCGGCGCGGCGCGGGTCCGGGATCTTTTCAAGCAGGCGCGCGACAAGGCGCCGTGCATCATCTTTATTGACGAGCTTGACGCCATAGGCAAGAGCCGCATCAACAACATGGCGGGGGGAAACGACGAGCGCGAGCAGACGCTGAACCAGCTTCTTGTTGAAATGGACGGTTTTGACGCGACAAGCGGCCTTATCATATTGGCGGCTACCAACAGGCCCGACGTGCTGGACCCGGCGCTTCTGCGGCCCGGCCGCTTTGACAGGCAGGTTCTGGTGGACAGGCCCGACCTGAAAGGCCGGGAGGAGATCCTTAAAATCCACTCCAAGGCGGTAAAGCTTTCTTCCCAGACAGACCTTACGGCGGTGGCCCGTATAACCTCCGGGTTTTCAGGCGCCGACCTTGCCAACATTGTCAACGAGGCGGCCCTGCTGGCCGTCCGGGCGGGCCGGCAGCAGGTGTTCCAGAAGGATTTTGACGAGGCCATTGAAAAAACCGTGGCGGGTTTGCAGAAAAAAACCCGCGTCCTTAAGCCGGAGGAAAGGCGGCTTACCGCCTACCACGAGGCCGGCCACGCACTGGTGGCGGCCTTTACCCCCAACGCCGATCCTGTGCAGAAGATTTCGATAATTCCCCGGGGCTTCGCTTTGGGCTATACCCTGCAAATGCCCGTGGAGGACCGGTACACCATTACCCGGTCGGACCTTCTGGGCCGGATCGACATTCTCCTTGGGGGCCGCGTCGCCGAGGAGATGGTCTCCGGGGAATACTCCACCGGCGCTGCCAACGACCTGACCAAGGCCACCGACATTGCCCGGAAGATGATAACCGACTACGGCATGAGCGGCCGCTTCCGCAACGTTGCCCTGACTTCCCGGGGGGCCGGTATGGGCGGGCAGGAGCGGCAGGAACCCATGTTCCAGCGGGAATACGCGGAGAGTACCCAGCAGTACGTGGACGAGGAAATTGCCCGGATGGTGGATCAGGAGTACAAGAAAACCACGGAAATTCTGGAAGAACGCCGGGCCGTTCTGGATCAGGTGGCGGCGGCCCTGCTGGAAAAGGAAACCCTGGACGAAAAAGAATTCAAGGAGCTGGCGGGGGGACCGGTTTGATACCCCGGAGCTCTGCTCCGCGGAGCTGGCATTTTAAAATATTGTAACGCTTAAGATACCGCGCGAAGGCTCATTTCATAATTGATAACGATCAAAAAGACAAAGAATTTCTTTTTTTGTCTTTTCTGGTCATTGTTTTATTTCCATGCAACGCTATCTTAATATACCTGTAAAAGATACCTGTAAAAGGGAGAGCATAATGGACGCTAACATTAAACGTTTTTCCATGGATTATTTTTCCTTAAAAGGCAAAATAGCAATAGTTACCGGCGGGAATACCAATCTGGGTATGTCTTACGCCATAGCCTTTGCCAAGGCCGGGGCCGACCTTTTTATCCCTTATTTTCTTGAGGATCTTTCCGAGACCCGCGAGGCAATTGAATCCGAAGGCCGGCGGGTAGTTTTTTTGAAAGGTGATCTAACCGACAGGCAGTACCGGAAGGATGTGGTGGAAACCTGTCTTAAAGAATACGGTAAAATAGATATTTTGGTGAATAATGCGGGGATGGGGGTTTTTGCGGATTTTCTTGATTATTCTGACGAGGACTATGAAAAAGTAATGAATCTGAACCTCAACGCTGTTTATTATCTTGGCCATGAGGTCGGTAAAGTAATGGTCAAACAGGGGTATGGCAAGATCATCAATATCGGCTCGGCCCTGTCGTATACGGCGGACGGTCAATGCCCTCCCTATGTTATCAGCAAACACGGCGTTATCGGTATTACCAGGGATTTTGCCAATGAATTAGGCAAATACAACATCCAGACCAATGCCATCTGCCCGGGTTTTTTTGCCACCGACGTAAACAAGGCAGTCCAGGACAATAAACCGCTCTTCGAAAAAATTTCCAGCAGGCTTCCCGGAGGGAACTGGGGTACCCTTGATTCCCTTATGGGAACCGCCATTTTTCTGGCCAGTAAGGCTTCAGATTATATCAATGGCTGGAATATTAGTGTCGATGGAGGTTTCACAACAATACTGTAAAAAACCGCAATAAAACGCAGAATAACGCAAGATCGGCGGATGTATTTTTGGGGCGTGGAGAATTTTTCTTTTTTTCGCCGCCAAAGTGTGGTATATTTATGCATCATGAGTATCCCCCTTATGTATGATCATATTGTCAGTATCAGATTTGACAGCTATGAATTCATCCTGGTTTACGCAGATTTTCTTGACAATAAAACGGCGGAATTTCCCCATAAGCATCCTTTCAGTGAAATTTATTATTCCCTGGAAGCGCCCATACAAATCAAAATAAAGAATGAGATAATACGATTGGGGAAGCATGAGATGCTGATCATTAACAAGCATATTGAGCACTGTGTTTTGTTTGACCCAAACCGGAATTCCCCTTATTTTGTCTTGATATGGGATCTGCTTCCTGTTACAACCCAGCTTTACCGGGGCCCGGAGGGGGCCCGCGAATGGGATGACCTGAAACAAGCGACAGAAAAAATAGAAACGCGGCAGTTTATCCATTCTGAAATTCCCTTCGACGGGTACAAGATTTTAAGTGTTATTGAGGATGAATGGAATCATAAGCAGCTGGCCTGGAACAGCTCTGTGGTTTTTAAAATGTATGACTTTTTGGTTAAAGCCCTTCGTCATACGGTCAAGATCAGGGTAACGGACCAGAGTCTTGCGGGTACACTGAACCTGGGGATCGCCGCCAGCAAGTATCTCCACGCTCATTTTGCCGAGCCTGTTACCCTGGAAGATGTAGCGAAACATTTGAATTATTCATCCCGGCATGTAAACCGGGCGTATATGGAAATCTTCCATACTTCAATCATGCGGAATCTGAATCTGATACGCATAGAATACGCCAAAAGGTACCTTTGCTATACCGATTATTCAATAGACAAAATTTCCGAAATCATCGGTTTTTCATGTTCCGGAACCCTGTACAAGCTCTTTAAAAAATACGAGGGAATCACTATTTCCCAATTCCGGGATATAAAGCGAAAATCCGCCGGCGCCGGGGAAACTCAGCCCGTCGCGGAGGTAATAGCAAAATAGCCCAAATAGACAAATAATCC
>JAISEB010000297.1 GCA_031264395.1 Treponema sp.
ATTTCAAGTATTTCTATACGCTTCCATTCACAGATTGCTCTGATTTTCTTCTCTACATATTCCTTTATATCCCCTTGCAGTATCCTATACCGATATTTCGGCGTCCATACCAGGTGATAGCTGCATTGGTACACGACATGCGCGGCTTTTTTCCACTTTGCCATCGTTTTTCTCCTTCTGGTATTATGGCATAGCCAGACAGCACATGACCACCGCCATAGGCGGTGGTTTTTTAAGTCATAATAAACCCCGGGTCTAAAAGAAGAAGCCAAAAAAAGCAAACGCCCATACCCCTGCCGGGCACGCAGTAATTCCGAATTCAAAACAAACCACAGACAACACAGACAACGCGGACAGGCACAGACCAACATGGGCAACGTATAAATTTGAAACTAAAAAAGTCCGTTCCGTCCGTGAGGTCCACGGTTTTTCTCTTTCTTCCCTCTTTTTCTTCACTTCTTCGACTTCTTCGACCTCGCGGTAAATTTCTTCTTCAAAACAACCACGGACGACACAGACGACGCGGACAGGCACAGGCCAACACGGGCAACATATAAATTTGAAACTAAAAAAGTCCGTTCCGTCCGTGAGGTCCGTGGTTTTTCTCTTTCTTCGCTTTTTTCTTCAACTTCTTCGACCTCGCGGTAAATTCTTTCTTCAACCCATGCCGCTTTAACGGGAATTGTGACATGAGATCCGCGGTTACATTCATACTATAATGTAATCGTTTACATTTTTTCCTTGACAAACCGCCCAAACAGGCTGATCATGAAATAGGCGGTATTGAAACCGTTCTATGACAAGGAGGCGCGTATGCTTATTGGTGTTGATCCGGTTATAAGCCCCGAGCTGCTGGATGTCCTGTTCCGCATGGGCCACGGGGACGAACTGGTCCTTGCGGACGCCTTTTTCCCCGGCAATTCCTTCAATTCGCGGGTGGTCCGGGCGGACGGCATCAGAATTCCCGCCCTGCTGGACGGGATTTTGGCCCTGATAAACCTGGATTCCTATGTCTCAAGCCCGGTGTTAACCATGGCCCCCGCGCAGGGCGATTCCCTTGATCCCGAGGTTGAAAGATCCTTCCGGGCGGTCATAGACCGGCGCTGGCCGGGGACGCCCCCCTTTGAACGGATTGAGCGTTTTGCTTTTTATGAAAGGACCAAAAAAGCCTGCGCCGTGGTCATGACGGGCGAAACGGTTAAATACGGGAATATTATCCTCAAGAAAGGGGTCATTCCCGTTTCCCGGCCTTCATGAGCCTTACCATACGGGACGTAGCCCGGGCCGCGGGCGTTTCTACCGCCACGGTTTCACGGGCGCTGGTTCCCGGAACAAGCCCGGTTGCGGAAAAGACCAGGGCGCGCGTGCATTCGGCGGCGGAGCGGCTCGGTTACCGGGCCAATCACGCGGCGAGGAGCCTCAAAACCCGGTCCACAAAGACCGTGGCGGTTATCGCGCCGGAGCTGGCCAATGACTTTTTTATGGCGCTGGCGGAGGGGATAGCCTGCGAGCTTGACGCTCACAATTACACGCTGCTTCTTGCCACATCGGAAAATTCACAGGAGGAAGAAAAGAAGCGGCTTTTCATGCTGGCCGAACGCATGGCGGACGGCTTCATCGTGATTCCGGCAGGGGCCGGAGGGGATCATCTGGAAAACCTTTCCGGGCAGGGAATTCCCCTTGTGCTGATAGACCGCCTTGTGGAAGGTACGGACCTTGACGCGGTGGTGTCGGACAACGAAGGGGGCGCCCGCGCCCTTACCCGCGCCCTTCTTGCGGACGGCTTCAGGCGCATTGCCTTTGTCGGGGGCGATCCGGCCATTTCATCCGCCCGCGAGCGGTTTTCCGGGTATCTGGAGGCGCTGGCGGAAGAAGGCATACGGCCCGAACCGGACTGGGTGCTTTCCGGGGGGATGGGCGTGGATGACGGTTACCGCCGCATGGGGGCGCTCCTCGCCGGGAAGAACCCGCCCGAGGCCCTTGTCGCGGTGAACCTTCTTGTTCATCTGGGCATGGAAAGGCGGCTGCTCGAACGCCGGGGCGGGACGAAAAAAGAAGCCGCGTATGTCCCGGTGATCGCCGGGTTCGACGAATCACGGTACACACCGTTCCTCCCCGCCTGCCGGTATACGGCGGCACAGGACGCGTTCGGCATGGGGAAGGAGGCGGGACGGCGTATTCTGGAAAAGATACACCGGAAGCGGGAGCGGGAAAAATTCCCAGGGTCCGCGCATGACACGGAAGAAAGAGCCGCCGGCTGCGTTATACGGATGCCGGTGACCATTATTCATCATAAGAAAACCTCTAAAAACTTCAGTTTTTAGGGGTTTTCTTACCCCGGAACCTCTGGAAACCCAACTGGGGTTTCCAGAGGTTCCCTAAATCTTTTGGAGGCAATTATGGCTGATCTGTCAAGTCTCGTTATGAATCCCCCGGTAAACCGTTTCCGGGGCGCCCTTCCCAAAATAGGAATCCGGCCCGTCATCGACGGCAGGCGGCGCGGAGTGCGGGAATCGCTGGAAGAGCCCACCATGGGCATGGCGCGGGCCGCCGCGAAACTCATTACGGAGAATCTCCGGCACCCCAACGGCCAGGCCATTGAGTGCGTCATCGCCGATTCCACCATTGGCGGCGTGGCGGAGGCCGCGGCCTGCGCGGACAAATTTTCGCGGGAAAACGTCGCCGTTACCCTTACGGTAACGCCCTGCTGGTGTTACGGCTCGGAAACCATGGACATGGACCCCCTTACGATCAAGGCGGTCTGGGGCTTTAACGGCACCGACAGGCCCGGCGCGGTGTACCTTGCCGCCGTTCTTGCCGCCCACAGCCAGAAGGGCCTTCCCGCCTTCGGGATCTACGGCCGCGATGTCATGGATCTCAAGGACACGGGCAAGATACCCGAAGATGTCTCCGAAAGGATACTCCATTTTACGCGGGCGGCGCTCGCGGCCGCCTGGATGCGGGGCAAGAGCTATCTTTCTATAGGTTCCGTCGCCATGGGAATAGCCGGTTCCATTACCAACGCCGATTTCTTTCAGGAATATCTTGGCATGCGGAACGAGTATGTGGACATGACGGAACTTGTCCGCAGGTTCGAAGAGAAGATCTATTCCGAAGCCGAATACAAACGGGCCCTTGAATGGGTCAAGGCGAACTGCAAAGAGGGGCCGGACAACAATCCGCCTGAAGAACAGCACGACAGAAAACGCAAGGACGAAGTGTGGAAGACCTGCGTAAAAATGGCGCTCATCGTCCGCGATCTTATGACGGGAAATCCCGATCTCAAGCGGAAGGGCCTTATCGAGGAATCGCTGGGGCACAACGCCATTGCCGCCGGTTTCCAGGGACAGCGCCACTGGACGGATCATTTCCCCAACGGCGACTTCATGGAAGTGATGCTCAATTCTTCGTTCGACTGGAACGGCATCCGCGCGCCCTATATTGTCGCCACGGAAAACGACTGCTGCAACGGCGTGTCCATGCTTTTCGGGCACCTCTTGACCGGAACGGCGCAGATTTTCAGCGACGTTCGCACCTACTGGAGCCCGGAAGCCATTGCGCGCGTTACGGGGTGGAAGCCCACGGGCGGCGCGTCGGGCGGTCTTATCCACCTGATCAATTCGGGCGCCACTACCCTTGACGGCATAGGGAAACAGCGGAAAGGCGGCAAGCCCGCCATGAAACCCTTCTGGGAAATTACCGCCAAAGAGGCGGGGGCTTCTCTTGACGCGGTAAGCTGGCGCTACGGAAGCCTGGGCTATTTCAGGGGCGGCGGTTATTCTTCGGACTTTATTACCGAAGGAAATATGCCTGTAACCATGTGCCGGCTCAACATGGTCAAGGGCGCGGGCCCGGTACTGCAGATTGCCGAAGGAGTCACGGTGGACATTCCCGCCGAGGTTCACGACAAGATGGACAAACGCACCGATCCTACCTGGCCCACAACCTGGTTTGCCCCCCGCCTTACCGGGGAAGGCCCCTTCAAGGACGTGTATTCGGTCATGGCAAACTGGGGCGCGAATCACGGGGCCGTTTCATACGGCCATATAGGGGGAGATCTTATTACGCTGGCAAGCATACTCCGTATCCCCGTCTGCATGCACAATGTTGAAAGCGGCAGGATCTACCGGCCCAGCTACTGGAACAATTTCGGCATGGACAAGGAAGGCTCCGACTACCGGGCCTGCGCCGCCTTGGGCCCGCTCTACAAATAAAAGGGGTCGGTATGGAATACGCCATTGCGGTAATTGACATAGGAATGACCAACAAGAAAGTCGCGGTATACGATGACGCGCTGAGACAGGTTCATGCCGTGTACCGTAATTTTCCGCCAAAAATAATCGATGGCCTTGAAACGCATGACTTACAGGCCATGGAAGACTGGTTCCTTTCGGAACTGGCGGAAGCCGCGAAGGCGTATCCCGTAAAGGCCATTGCGGTCACCACCCACGGGGCCACGTTTGTCTGCACAGGGGAAGACGGAAAACCCGTTGTCCCCTGTGTGTATTATACGCACGAGCCGGGGGAAGCCTTTCACCGGGAATTTTACGAACGGTTCGGGAGGCCCGAAGATCTTCAGGCCCGTACCGGCACCCCCAATCTTATGGCGATGATCAACCCCGCCAAGGGACTCTTCTTTGCCCGCAAACGTTACGGGGACCTCTTCGGCAAAGTCCGCCATGTGCTTCCCTATCCCCAATACTGGGGCTGCCGTTTTACCGGAAAAACCGGCGCGGAAGGAACCTACATGGGCTGCCACAGTTACCTTTGGGATCAGGTTGAAGGCCGGCTCTCTTCCGTGGCGCTGGGCCTTGGCCTTGAAGGGCTTATCCCCGATACGCTTGACAAATCCTGGGACATACTGGGAACCATTACCGGGGAAACCGCCGCGCGTACAGGCCTCTGCCCGGACACCATCGTGACCATGGGCATTCACGATTCCAATTCATCCCTTCTTCCCCATTTTGCCAAAAAAGGTGAAACAGGATTTCTGCTCAACTCAACGGGAACATGGTGCGTAAGCATGAACCCCGTCAAAAAATACGGATTCGCCCCGGAGGAACTGGGGAAGGTGGTGTTCTTCAACATCTCCGCCTTTGGGACGCCCGTCAAGACTTCAATATTTTTAGGCGGACAGGAATTCGACATCTGGTCAAAAATCCTCATGAACCTGCACGGGCGGGACGACTTTCCCCCCTACGACAGGGAATTGTACCGGCTGGTGTTAAAGGAAAAACGTGTCTTTCTTTTGCCGGAGCTTACACCCGGCACGGGGCAGTTTCCCCATTCAAGGCCCAGAGTTGTAGAAGACGGAAGGGAATATCCCTTCGCGGAAATTTCCGCCGCGGGGAAGCCGGGCGCGTTAAAGGGCAAGCCCGGAGCGGGCCGGGATCTTCCCGGCGGCCTTCCGCCCTGTTTCGCGGACTATGAAAAAGCGTTCGCGGCGCTCCGCGTTTCGCTGGTGATGCAGTCGCTTACCGCCCTGGAACGGACCGGCCTTGTTTCCGGCGCCGAGGTGTACACCGAAGGCGGATTCAGAAAGAACGACGCCTACAACGCGCTCCTTTCGGGGGCCCTCAAAAACAACCGCGTGTTCCTGACCAACATTGCCGAGGCGACCGCGCTTGGGGCGGCGATGACGGCGAAGACGGCCCTTACCGGAAAAATGCCGGCCGATCTGGCCCGCGATTTTGATGTCGAGTACCGGGAAGTACCCAAGGCCGAAACGCCCGAACTGTTCCCCTACCGGGAAGCATGGCTCGCGCATACGGAATAAAATGATCCCCCTTTACTCCTTCATAATCGTCGATGATGAACCGGAGATTCGCGAGGGGATTCGGGATACCATATCCTGGAAAGAGCTGGGCTTTTCTTTTGCCGGCGACTGCGGCAACGGTTTTGAGGCGCTGGAACTGGCGGAACACATTCTTCCCGATGTCGCCCTTGTAGACATCAACATGCCCTTCATGGACGGGCTTGCCTTTACCGACCGGCTCCGTGAAATCTCCCCTCTTACAAGGGTGCTTGTCATTTCGGGTTACGACGATTTCGAATATGCCCGCGAGGCGATGCGGCTTTCCGTCTACGATTACATCGTCAAGCCGGTAACGCCCGGCGAACTGCGGGCCGCACTGGAAAGACTGCGGGCAACCCTGGACGCCGAACGGACGGAGCGGCTCAATCTGGAACTGATAAAGAAACAGCTTGCCGAAAGCCTTCCCATGTTAAGGGAGCGGTTTCTTGCCCGCCTTGCCGGGGGGAAACTTCCGGGCGAAGACGCGGCGGGGGAGCGCCTCCGGGAGCGCCTTGCCTATTTCAGCCTGCCCATTCCCCATGAAGGGGCGGCCTACCAGTGTCTTGCCCTTGACTTTATCAGACGGAGGGAAGGCGAACATTTCGACCTTGACCTGCTTGCCCAGCGGAACGTCATGGAGGAGATCATGGGCCGGGAGGCGGGCCCGGCGGAGGGAATCCTGTTCAGGGACGACGCGGACCGGCTTGTGATCCTCCTCTGGGGAAAGGGAAAGCCGTGCGCCGACGTGTACCGGGCCGGTCTCAGGGCCGCCGAGGGAATCTGCCGGGAGCTTGCCGCCCTGGGGTTCCGCGACACCGCGGCGGGAGTCGGGGAGGCGGTGGAACGCATAGAGGAGATAAGCGCTTCCTACGAAACCGCGTCGGAGGCGCTGGCCGCCGCCCTCCTCAGGGGAGAAGCGGGGGCCGGGGCATGGCGGGAGCTTATGGGAAGGCGGGGGAAACAGGAGGGCCGCGCCCACGATCAGAACTGGGGGCCGAAGATCGTCTCGGCCCTCAAGACGGGCGGCCGGGACGAGGCCGTGCGCTGTGTTGAGGACATGATGGAATATTTCAGGAAGGCTCCCTTTACCCCCGGCGAGTACCGCCTGAAATGCGCGCTGGTTCTTGCGGCCGTTATGCAGGGGCTTGAAGACATGGACGTTCCGGCGGAAGAAATCTTCCCCGATTTTCAGGACCCCTTCGCGGAACTCCGGGGCATACCGAAACTCGACGACATCCGCGCGTGGCTTACGGATCTGGTCAGGGCCGTCGGCGGCTATACCGCCGCCCGGCGCGACAACTTTGCAAGAGTAAAGGTACGGGAAGCGCTCGAATACCTGGAGACACATTACGGGGACCCGGATCTTTCCCTGCGGGGACTCTGCCGGAAACTGGACATCAGTTCCAGCTATTTCAGCGCCTGCCTCAAAAAACATCACGACAGGAGTTTTGTGGATGAGCTTACCGCCATCAGAATGACGAAGGCCATGGAGCTTCTGCGGACCACGGATCTTCTTACCTACGAGATCGCCTCCAGGATCGGGTTCCGCGACGCCCACTACTTCTCCCTGAGTTTCAGGAAATTTTCGGGCGTAACCTGCACGGAATACCGGAACAGGAGCGTTCATGCCGGAAAGTAACCGCCGCTTTCACAGCATACAGGTGGACATTGCCATCGCGTTCGCGGCATTGTCGGTCGCAATAATCGTGGCGGCCATTCTTATCGCCTTTACCGTAACGGAAGAAAGCGCCCGGCAGTCTTCCCGCCGCTACACGCGGGAACTTGTAAGGCAGATAACAAACAACATCGAATTCTACATAGACTACATGGACTCAGTCTCGTCCATCATAGAAGCCAGTCCCGATGTTCAGGAATACCTCCGCGCCGCGGGGGAAGGCGCCGACGCGGGCGGCACAGGCGGTCCCGCGACGGACGGTTACGCCGGCGACGAGCCCGCCAACGACGATGATCCCGCGGCGGCCGGCGTGCGCCAGATCCTGCGGACGCTGGCCGATACCCGCAGCGACATTTCCCTCATCGCCCTCTTTGACAACGGCGGCGGTTTCATCACGGCCGACAGCGAAAGCGTCCTTAATCCTTTTACCGATCCGCAGAGGCAGTCCTGGTACAGCGGGGCAAAAAACGTCCGGGACGGCTCTCTCATTTCCCCTTCCCATGTACAGAACATCATCGCCGGCCGTTACCAGTGGGTCATCTCGCTTTCGCGGGAACTCATCGATCCTGAAAGCGGCCGGAGCCTTGGGGTGCTTCTTGTAGATCTGAATTACCGCATCATAGAGCGGATCTGCGCTTCCATAGAGCTGGGAAGGCGCGGCTATATTTTCATTGTGGACCGCAACGGGGACATTGTGTACCACCCCCGGCAGCAGCTTCTCTACAGCGGCCTTAAAACCGAAGACATACGGCGCGTCATCGAGGGAAAGGAAGATTACTTTTCCGGCGACAACGAGGACAGGGAAAAATTCTACAGTGTCCAGACCATGCCGCTCACGGGCTGGAAAGTAGTGGGGGTCAACTACCGCAGCGAGTTTGTCGAAGGAAGGGACGCCGTCAGGGCCACCTACACATTCTGGGGCCTCCTTTTTCTTGCCGCGGCCATGGGCATGTCCGTCGTCCTGGCGCTGCGCATCTCGCGGCCCATCAGGCAGCTCCGCGCCTCCATGCGCGCCGTCGAGCAGGGCAGCTTTGACATCAGGGCCGACATACGATCCTCCAACGAGATAGGGGAACTGGGCAAGGGTTTCAACATCATGATAGGCGAGATCAAGAACCTCCTTGCCCGCGTCACGGCCGAACAGGAGCAGAAACGGAAAAGCGAACTCAAGGCGCTTCAGATGCAGATAAATCCGCACTTTCTCTACAACACCCTTGATTCCGTTATCTGGATGGCCCAGAGCGGCAAAGAGGACGAAGTCATCGCCATGAGTTCCGCGCTGGCCCGGCTCTTCAGGCTTTCGATCAGCAAGGGAAAGGAGATCATCGACGTAGCTTCGGAACTGGAACATGTGCGAAGCTACCTTACGATACAGAAGATACGCTACAAGGACAGGCTTGACTACAGCATCAATGTCGATGAGGACATCATGTCCTGCCGCATCGTCAAGATCATCCTGCAGCCCCTCGCGGAAAACGCCATCTACCACGGGATCAAAAACAACTTCGCCGCGGGTACGGTGCGCATATCGGGCCGGAGGACGGAGACGGGGATGATCCTCCAGGTGCGTGACGACGGAACCGGCATGGACGGAGAAGCGCTTGAAAAGCTGCGGCGCGCGCTTGCGTCAGGCGGCGGGGCGGACGGCGTGTCTTCCGAAAGGGGAGTCGGCGTCCACAATGTTGACGAACGGATCAAGCTTTACTTCGGCAGGGAGTACGGCCTTGAATTTGAAAGCCGGGAAGACGAAGGAACCACCGTGACCGTACGGCTTCCGGCCATAGAACGGGAGGGCGAACCATGACGAAAACGCGGCCCTTTATCATCCCTTTAGTGCTGATCGTTATACTTCTTGCCGGAAGCGTGATCATCCTTTTTGTTACCCGTCCGTCCCGCGTCCGGGAAGTCAAGGTAACGGCGGTGATAAAGGCGATAGCCAACGATTCCGAATTCTGGGAAGTGGTAAAGACGGGACTGCGGGCCGGGGCGGACGAATTCGGCGTACGGCTCGACATACAGGGCCCCTGGGTTGAAAGCGACATTGAGGGGCAGATCAGGATCACCGAAGCCATTCTGCGGAACGAGCCGCCCGACGTGCTGATCCTCGCGGCAGCCGATTTCAGGCGGCTTGTGCCCGTGGTGGAAAAGGCCGCCGCCGCCGGGATACGGGTCGTGACCATGGACTCGGGCATCGACAGCCCGCTGCCTGCAACCTTTGTCGCCACCAGCAATACCGAAGGCGGCGGCGTCATGGCCGCCGAGATGATGCGCATTCTGGAGCCGGGGCGGAAACTCGCCATCATCAACCACGTACGGGGAGCTACCACCGCCATGGAGCGGGAAACAGGCGCCCGGCAAGCGCTGGAAGAGGACGGCCGTTACCCCGTTATAGGGACGTGGTTCACCGACAACTTCGAGGAAAACGCCTGCGCCATTACGGAACGTCTTCTTGCCGATCACCCCGATCTGGGGGGCATACTGGCGATGAACGAAGTGTCCACCGTCGGCGCCGCCCGCGCGCTCAGGGACGGCGGCGCAGGCGGGCTGGTGCGCCTTGTCGGTTTCGACAGCTCCCTTTCGGAAATCCGGTCTATCGAAGAGGGAATTATTGCCGCCACCGTTATCCAGAAACCCTTCAACATGGGCTACCTTGCCGTCCACGCCGCCCGTGACGCGGCCCTGGGCCTTCCCCTGCCCGCCTTTGTGGACACAGGCTCCGTGCTCATAACGGCGAAGAACCTCTACGAGCCTGAAAACCAGAAACTGCTTTTTCCCTTTGCGGAATAAGGCGGAGTCGGCATGCGGACTAACCGAAGGCCGGCCCGCAGCCGGCCGCGCCGCTAAACAATTCTTATTTCTTCACGAAACAATCCCATGAAATATGAATTATGATATTCGCCATTTACAAAAAAGTGTTTACGAAGATTTCCTTCTTCCACAAAACCGATTTTTTTATAGAGATGAATGGCCGGTACATTGTCAACATCCACATACAAATAAATTTTGTGCATGTTTAATACGTCAAAGGCATAATGAATGCCATACCGCATTGCTTCTTCGGACATCCCCTTGCCCCGAAACGGCATTGCTACAATAATTTGTATTTCCGTTGTCCGGTGAAGAAAATTTATATCCACCAGTTCAACAATACCGGCAAACTCTCCGTTTATATCAATAACAAAACGGCGTTCCGTTTCATCATGAATGTGTTTGTCATATAACGACGACAGCTCGTCAAATGATTCATACGGTTCTTCAAACCAGAACGCCATAGTCTGGCGGTGATTGTCGAGGCTGTGAATATTGGGCAGATCTTTCCTTTCCAGCGGACGAACGCGCATAGCAATCCTTTTGCCATGATTATTGGGGTAAAAAGCTGTTCCAAAAACCGAAGTTTTGGAACAGCCTCAGTCTATTCAACCTTGAATCTGGAAACTTCCTGTACCAGAACATCAATGTTCTGCTTGTTGTCCCCGCTAATGGTATTTACCCCGTTCACCGCCGCGTTGATCTGATCCGCCCCGGCGGCCATTTCGTTCATT
Source organism: Treponema sp. (assembly GCA_031264395.1). Taxonomy (GTDB): domain Bacteria; phylum Spirochaetota; class Spirochaetia; order Treponematales; family Breznakiellaceae; genus JAIROE01. Next base: position 11,012 of record JAISEB010000297.1, read on the forward strand.
CCGTTGGTGATCTCCTGAGTTACCATTTCCAGGTTCTTTCCTTCCTGCATCACTTCCTCGCTCCCCTCGAGCATTTCCTCGGCGCCTCCCTTGACCATCCGGGTAATCTCGTTCAGCTTCCCAATGGCTTCGAGGATCTGCCGGCTTCCGGTACTTTGTTCCTCCATGGCGTTGCGGATGTTTTCTTCCTGATCCGAAACGATCCTGACCCCCGAATCAATGGATTCGAATCTGTTAAGCACCTCGCCGGTTGACTTCGTAATCTTGTCGATGGATTCCTTGATCTTTTTAAGCACCGCGGAAATGGTTTTGGACTGTTCCCCGGAATTTTCGGCGAGCTTGCGTATCTCGTCGGCAACTACGGCGAATCCCTTGCCCGCTTCCCCGGCGTGGGCCGCCTCTATGGCGGCGTTCATGGACAGGAGGTTGGTTTGGCTTGCGATGTTTTCCATCACCGAATTGATCTCGAGGAGCCCTTCCGATTCCCTCGCAATTTCCTGAATGTCCGTGGCCACTTCCTGAAGCCCCGACCGGCCCACTTCGGAAGCGGCTGCCAAATCCTTCACGTTGCCGGCGTTCTTGATCAGCGTATCGGTAACGGACTGTATATTGGCCAGCATTTCCTCAATGGCCGACGACGATTGATCCACGCTGGAACTCTGGGCGCTGATATGTTCGTTCAGCTTGTTGATGTTGATGGTGATCTGTTCCATGGTGGAATTGGTTTCCGATACGGAGGCGGACTGGTTGATTACCCGGCTCTTGATGCTCTGAATGTTGGCGGTAATCTCGTTCATCGCGGAGGCGGTCTCGACCATATTGGAAGCCAGATCATTGCCGGTATTAAAAAGCGCCACAGTCTGCTTTTTAATGGTTATCACCAGGTTTTTGATTTTCTCAAGGGTCTGGTTGAAATAGTGAGACAAGTCGCCAATTTCATCGTTGGACTTGTGATCAATGGTTTTAGTCAAATCCCCTTCCCCTTCGGCAATGTCCTTGAGGGTAGAGGATACACGGGCAATCGGCTTGACAGTGCCGCCGGCGATAAAAAGGGTTACAACCGCCGCTATTATCAAGGCTATAATCGCCATGGTAATGGTGAATGTAGTCATGGCGGTCACCGACGCCATCACCGATTTTTTGGGCGTCAAACTGACGAGAGCCCAGTTGACTCCGGTTTCCCCGATGGGGAAAGGATAGGACTGAATAATATCGGTCTTGCTGCTGGTGATTACCGGCGTTCCATGCCGCAGGGACTCTTCAATGGTCTTAACCCCGCTGTCGCCGAAGGCCTGCAGCAGATAGGAATGGAATTTTTGCCCCAGCCTTTCAATCTTCGGATGGGCCACAATGGTCCCGTCGCCCGAGTAAAGGGTCACATATCCGGTCTCGTAGGGCTTTATTGTTTCCAGCATTTCCTGAAAAGGACGCAGCTCAATGTTAATCCCCACCACCCCGACCACCTGGCCGTTCCCGTCCGATATGATAGGGACGTAGGATGTCAAAACCAGAATTTTTTCACCCGACAGCGTCCAGAATTCAGGATCATAGACCACCGGAATGCCCGCCCGGGAGGGATCATCCAGCGCGGCCAGTATCTCCCGGTATTTGGAATAATACCGCAGTTCTATGGGCCTGTCTGGGGTTTCCTGATAGTACCATGTGATAAACAGGCCGCTTTCATCGGTTCCCGGCGTATTGGCGTACAGCGATTCCAGATTGTCAATGGTTCCCGGTTTCCACACGGTAAAGAGCCCCACAAATTCGGGATTGTTTGTAAAGACCGAATGAAGCATGTCGTTGTACCTGACACGCCTTTCCCCCGGGGCCATATTGTCAAAGTCGTTCATGATTTGGGCAAGATAGGTTATGGCATCATAATAATGCTGATACTGGGCACGGACTTCTCCGGCATGGATGCCGGTAAGATTTTTCAGCGTTGCCCTGGCCGCGTCTTCCTGAAGCCCTTTGGCCCGGAGCAGCAGAATACTTGATATGGCGGCGATTATCACCAGCATCATGAAGACAATGATGAGGGTGAGCCTGATTTTGAGTTTCACAGCAAACACTCCCTTCCCAAACATGTCCAATTTTGGTATGTGCGCGCATAAAAACGTTTGGTGCTTTAAGTATATTATCCCTGCCTCGGGTGAAAGGCGACGATATTACAATTTATGGGATTTTATTCCAGTAAAACATGAAGGTTCATTTCCGGTTGACAAAAACTCGGGATAACAACAGAATTATATACAAAGGAAGGAAAAACAATGAAAAAAATTGTTTTACTGGCCGTTCTGGCGTTTTTTGCCGGAATGGCTTCCGCCCAGGACCGCCCCCGCGTTACCATCGTAAACAACACAGGTTACACGGTGTACTATGTGTATATCAGCCAAACGGAAGCCGATGACTGGGAAGAAAACATGCTTGACACTGATGTTCTTCTGGACGGCCAATCGGTTACGATCCGGCTCTCGCACCCGCTGGATGTAACAAACCGCTACGATGTCAAACTTGAAGACAAAGACGGCGACACCTACACCAAATGGGATGTTTTGATAACGCCAAACAGCAGGATCGTGTTTACCATAAACGATCTGGATTAGATACTGAACAATTTTCGCCGCAAATCCTTCAAAATTTCATAAAAAACACCATAAATGTACCCATAAACAAGAAAAAACCGCTTGAAAATGCCAAACCGGACGGATATAACCGGACAACCGGCATGCATCGAAAAGCGGAACGATGTGAAGATATTTTCCAAAAAACACGGGCAAATGTTGACGGCAGGGGGGAAAAATAAGTAAGTTATAAACAGAATAAACCCGGCGCAAATGAAGTGTGCGGGTAGAGGACTTCCGCCCAGGTTTTTACCAAATCAGGGGATGTTGTATTTGCCGGTTGAATCAGCCAATCTATTAAAACAATAGAGAGCCAATTTCAGATCCCGGCTGGTTTGGAAAAAACGTCTTGCTGGCCGCTTTTTCCCTAAATAGATTTTGCTCTTTCATCATTGGAGTTTTGAAAGAGTCTTGGGAGATACACTGTGAAAATTAGCACGAGGCTCATCCTCATTCTTACGGGGCTGAACGTCATTGGCATTGGTTTTTTGGCGGCAGTCACGATGGTTCTTTCCCGCGCCCAGATTAACCGTCTGGCCCATGAAGGGGCGGTAAGCATAGCGGTGGAAAACGGCGAAAAGGTGGGGCGCTATTTTGAAGACTATATGGACTCCGCCCGGACCCTGGCGGAAGTTATGAACCAGTATGAAACCATACCCGCGGCGGACCGGCGCGGTTTTTTCAATGTGATGCTCCGGGGCTATATGGAGGCGCATCCGGAGGCGATCAATATATACAGCGCATGGAAACCCAACGTCCTGGACGGTATGGACGCGCGGTACGCAAATACTCCGGGCACGGACAGTACCGGGCGCTTTGCGGTGGTCTGGGCGCTGGGACCGGACGGGAAGCCCTTTGTGGAAGCCCTGCCTCCGGGATTCGAGAGCAAGGATTTTTACACCGCCGCCATGACCACCGGAAAAGAAGCCATTACCGAACCATTGTCCTATACGGTGGGCGGAAAGGATTTCTTTACTCCCAGCATAGTCGCGCCCGTCAAAAACAGCAGGGGTGAAACAGTCGGCGTTGTGGGCATTGATGTCCCGTTGACCGGGGTTCAGACGGTGGTGGGCAGCCTGAAACCTTTTGGGAACGGTGTGGCGGCGGTCTTTAGTTCGGGCGGTACCAATATAGCCCACTTTGATCCCGGCCGTAACGGAAAGAACATGAGGGACACCGAAGGCGATATTGTAGGCGGCCGCTTAAATGATTTTGTCAACGCCGTTACCACCGGAACTCCCATACATTTCATAGCGGGGGGCATGATGATCTATTTGGCCCCCTTTACCATAGGTAATGCTGCCGCGCCCTGGAGTCTGGCGATAGGGACTTCGTACACCGAGATCATGGCGCCGGTTAACCGGATGTTCATCATCATTATCTGTATAGGCGCGGCGATGCTCGCCGCCATGACCGCGGGGGCTTTTTTTATCGCCCGTTCCATCAGCCGGCCCATCGTGCAGGCAATGACGATCCTGAAAGATGTCTCCGACGGGGATCTGACCCGTCAAATTGACATACGCTCAAAGGATGAAGTCGGGGAGCTGGCGCGGTATATCAATTTCACGGTAGACAAGATCAAGGACCTGGTTAGGGCCATCAGAAATCAAAGTTCCGTCCTCTCCGGCATCGGGGGCGATCTTGCCGGCAACATGACCGAAACCGCCGCGGCGATCAACGAGA